>JAQTXY010000052.1 GCA_028688535.1 Methanothrix sp.
CCACCTGCGTGCCAACCAGCTCTCCTGCTGAGTAGGCCCCCGCAATGCCCGCCACCACCTGACGAATCTCGCCTCCGATATCGACCTGAAGCTTAATCAGCTTCTTTGAGCCCTTTATGGGGCCCGCCTCCTTAATTTCCCCAATACGCAGGTCCAATGATCCAAACTCCTCAAAAGAGATCTCACCCTTCTTTTCGCCTGCTTTTTCCGCCGCTTTGCCCTTTGCTTCCGCTTTTTCTATCCTATCTCTAAAAATGGCGTCAAGCTCTTTGACGGATGCTTCTTCTATACGTGAGAAAAGGATCTGGGGTGTGCCCAGCCGGCCATTCTCTGCCAGGGGGACCATAGCCTCCTGGAAGGATCTTTCCGCTACAGTTCCATCCAGGCCCAGCTGCTTCCAGGCATCCTCCATCTTTGTGGGCATTACCGGCTGCATGAGGATGGCCAGCGCTTTGGCGATCTGCAGACAGCTTCTCAGCACGCAGCCTGCCGCTGCCTTATCAGTCTTCACCAGCTTCCAGGGTTCACGACTCTGGAAATAGATATTGCCGTAATCAGCTAAAGTCATCACGCTATCTATGGCCTTCTTGAACTCGTACTCCTCCAGGTCTGCGGCAACCTCGCTCAAGGTCTGGCTTATCCTGGACATGACCTCCGGGTCAATTTCGCCTCGCGGAACGCTGCCCTCGAAATTCTTCACTGTGAATGTCAGAGCACGGTTTATGAAGTTTCCCAGCGCCCCCACCAGCTCGGTGTTTACCTTATCGGCAAAGATCTTCCAGGCGAAGTTGACCTCTTTGTTGTGAGCGGTGTAACTGGCCAGATAGTAGCGCAGCAGATCGGGATGAAGGCCCTTTTCCAGGTAATCGTCTTTGACCCAGATGACATTGCCCCTTGATTTGGAAAATTTCTTGTCATCTATTTTCAGCATGCCGCTGGCGACGACAGCCGTTGGCAGTGTGTAACCGGCTCCTTTGAGCATGGCCGGCCAGAAGATGCAGTGTTGGTAGACGATATCCCCACCGATGAAGTGAACGATCTTGGCCTCATTCTTCCAGTAGGCCTGCCAGTCCAGGCCGCTCTTGGCGCACCACTCCTCTGTGAAGGCAATGTAGCCGATGGGTGCATCCACCCAGACATAGACCACCAGATCTTCGTGTCCAGGGAATTTGACACCCCAAGCCATATTGCGGGTGATGCACCAATCCTTAAGCTCCTGGCGCACCCACTCCATAGCATAATTGCGAGCTGATGCTGTCCCGCCCAGTGTCTCAAGATAGGAGAGCAGAAAATCCCGAAACTGGGAGAGCCTAAAAAAGTAATGGGTTTGTTTTCTGTACAGAGCCTTTCCACCGCAGACCTTGCAGACTGCGTTTTTGATCTCCCCCGGCTCCAGATGGCGACCGCATCCCATGTCGCACTCGTCGCCCCGAGCCGGCTTTCCGCAGTAGGGGCACTCTCCTTCTACATATCTATCCGGCAGGAAGCGATCACATTTGGGACAGAAGGCCAGCTCGATCTCTTTGGAATAGACATGACCGCCATCCATGAGGACACGGACCATTTCTTGCGTGCGATTGTGACAGGCAGGATCGTCAGTGTCTCCGAAGAAGTCAAAATCGACGCCCATACCTTTGAAGACCTCGTCAAAATGCTGGTGGTATCTGGCGACGAGCGCTTTGGGAGTCATTCCCAAGCTTTCGGCATTGACCACTATGGGAGTCCCATGGGCGTCCGAGCCACATACGAAGAGCACATCTTTGCCCATCTTCTTCAATCCTCGAACAAAGATGTCCGCAGGTACATAGGTTCTCAAATGGCCCAGATGACAGGGGCCATTGGCATAGGGCAGGCCGCAGGTTACAAGGATAGGCGATGACAATCTAGAACACCGCTTCTGCTTATGATGAAACAGGCAGATATAGGTTTCCCAGCTTGGGCGGTCTTGCCGTTTCCTGGATAAAATGTATATAATTGAAATAGCATAGAGAAATTAGATGAGATTAATTGTTATAGCCCTTTTGCTGGCTTTGGCCTTTGGCACGGCCCAGGCAGTGCCGCTACAGGGCAGCGATGGAAACGCGACTGTGGTGCTCTTCGGAGCCAGCAGGACGCCGTTGGAAGATGAGAACGCCACTCATGAAATCCTAAAGGTCGATGTAGGCCTCATGGGAGTTGAGAATGCCACTTATCAACTGATGGATGCAGATAATAATATCTACCCGGCAGGCTTGTACAAGCAACTCTCTTCCGGAAAACAGACCATCTATTTCCTCACCAGCAACGATTGCCTTTTCAAGCTAATCAATGTGACACCAAATGGGGGCTCGCCCATTTACATCAACTGGTGGGCAACACCAAAAGGCAGCAACAGTAACTTGATCCTAAGGTATTATGGAATCACCGACTGGCTGATCAATTCCGATGAACAAGGGATAGTAGTTCAGGTCCGCGTGCAGAATAACGGCACCAAAGACCTCATTGTCAGTCCGGAAAACTTCACACTTCTGGATCAGTGGGGATGGCCCTATCGTCCTACCCTTGGTTTTGATCCGGAGATCGTCAGTCCGCAAAATGCCACCTCAGATCGTGTCAAGTTGGGATTCACCGGTGTCTCGCTTCTCAGCCGTCCTGCCGCGTTGGCTTATGACTATATGATGCCAGACCAGATTATCATAGATTTTAATCAAGACTATGTGCCACTCTCTGATGAGGTGGTCTACGGAGCCAATGCTACAAAGAGCGCCGCTCCAGCTGAGCCAATGCCAACGGTTGCACCTGCAGTCTCAGATCAGGCCGTAGCGGACCAGGCCGCAGCAGGCGAAGCCGTGCAGGCTCCAGCCAATGAGAATGCAACTACCAAGATCAGCTCCATTAAGGATAAAGTAGCTGCCAGCAGGGCGCGGCTCGCGGCCACCAAGGAGAGTCTGGATAAAAAGACACCGGACACGAATGAGACCGCATCAAGCAACGCCTCGAATAGCACTTCGAGCATTTCCGCCTAAAGCATGACCAGCAGCTCTTGGAGGCGATTACCTTATGCCCAAGAGCCTGCGGCATTTCTTTTGATGGGCCAGGATTGATAGATAGCATCGGTCCATTTGAGGCATAGACCGGAAAGAAAAACACCCAAAAGAATATATCATAACATCGGAGGTATGTTATAGATGAGATGGCTGGCTCTGGCACTGTTCATGATCCTATTACCGGGAATCGCCCAAGATTATCCTCTGCAAATGAGCAACGGCGTCGTCAACTGCACTATATTCGGCTCCTTCAAGGACCCTGGGTTTACCGGAACCACTTATTCCGACTCATATTCAGTCCTGGTTGTAGACGCGCGCCTGACCAGATTAAACGAAAGCGATAATGAGCCGATTCTTGCTGCCTATAGCCTCACCGATGGAAACGACCGGGTTTTTCAGACCAGTGCTCTCAATATAAAAGAGTTGCAGCCAGGCCGCAGGTTGATTGGTTTTGTCGTCCCCAAGGAGACAATAGCCAAGAGCCTGACTATTGATTTATCTTCGGATAAAAGGGGAGGAGAGCAGTTTTCAATTCGTTTTCCCGAGCTTGTCAACATCAGCAACGCAAATGTGACCTTGCTCTATTATGGAGTGCTCCGGTCTAGTATATTCTCCAATAAGAAGACGATCGAATTGGATGTGGCGATAACCAATAATGGCACACAAAAGCTTGTACTTGATGCTAATAACTTTACATTGAAGGACCAGTGGGGCTGGAAATATGATAGCAAAGAGTATGATAGCTATGGAAAGAAGGGTATGCCTGAAAAGGTGCTGGTGCAAAATGAGACCATTAGATCAGGCTTGATATTCAATTCCGTCTCGCCTCTGAGCAGACCGGTGGAACTGGTCTATAGATATTCCAATAACAGCTATCTGACAATGAATATAGACCTCGAGGCAGGTCTTATCTCTGCCGCCAACCCGAAAAAGGTCTGCAATGATTGTGAGAGCCCGGCGGAGGCCGCCTCTAACCTGGCAGGCTCCATCAAGGCCACCAAAGCTCGTCTGGCAAAAGTCAAAAAGTTAAACAGCACATCAGAGAGCGCTCCAAAAGGGAGAGACGAGCTATGAGGGTATGATGGGGCATCTGGGAATTAAGAGGATTGAGCATGTCAGAGCCTTTGACCGAAATGGAATATGCAGAGTGTTTCAATGCTTTCAAAAAAGTATCTTGCAGGCAGAAAATCTGCAAAAATACTAAGCATTGGCAGCGGAACGGGAGATTTTGACCTTACCCTGATGCGCATGCTTCTTGGCAAGATACCCACTCTATCCTATATTGCTCTGGACCCTAATGAGATTCACAACAAAATGTTTTTTAAAAATTATAAAGAGTCCGGGCTCAATCTTTCTTCATTCCAGATAATTGCCAGGCCTTTTAGCGAGGATTTGCTTGGAGGGGGATTTGATCTTATCCATTTGACCCACTGCCTCTATTACATCCCTGACAGGAAGATGGCAATTAGCAAGGCTTATGATTTGTTAAATCCTGGAGGCATACTTCTTATATTTCATCAGACTCCTTTGGGGATTAACGAGATCCAGCGCCTTTACTTGAAGAAAGTAAAAGGCGACGACAAGGAGCTTTTTTCCTCCTATGACATCCAACTCATCATGAAAGAACTGGGTCTGAGATCCAACTTCAACATCTTAATCTCTGATATTGATGTGACGGATTGCATAGCAGGAACTGACACGGGATGGAGACTCTTGAACTTCTTCCTGGAATCTAATCTAGAAGGACTCGACCAGACACAATATAATGAGATAATTCGGACTTTAAAAGAGATATGCTGGTGCCAAGATGGAAGATATTTTCTCTTTCATCCCAGCGGCATCTTCTGGATAAGAAAGCCTCTATAGCATTATATTCTGCCTTGTCAAGTAAAATAAAATGAGGCTGTAAAATATGAGCAATCTTGAAAATATCTTAGAAAACTGCACCGATTGCAGGTTATGCCTCGACGAGTGCGATTTTCTAAAAAAGCATTGCATTAGTCCCAGGGAATTGGCTGAGTCCTTTCGAGACGGAATGCATAAAGCTAATCCCAAGATTCCGTACTCCTGCAACATCTGCGGCCTGTGTGAGGTGAGCTGCCCCAAGAAATTGAATATAGGCAAGATGTGCCTGGAAGCACGTAGCCAGCTAGTTTCGGAAGGCCTGGCACCATTAGAGCAACATAAGCCATTAGCCGAGGCTTTAAACTGGAATGAGTCGAATGCTTTCAAGCTGGCTCTTCCTGCCTGCAATAACTATGCGTTTAAAGAGCAAACGAAATGGGTGACGAAGAGAGCCTTCTTCCCTGGATGCGCCCTTTGTGCACACTCTCCTGGTTTAGTGCTGAACGTTTATGACTATATTCAGCAAAAACTTCCCTCAACCGGCATCATATTGGGTTGTTGCGGCGCTCCGGCACACCTGATCGGGGAAGAGCAGCGTTTTCTTGAGGTGGTCGAGGGACTGAAATCGAATCTAGAGGAGCTGGATTGTTCTGAGATAATTGTCGCCTGTCCCTGTTGCCTTTATACCTTAAAGCGCTATCTGTCCAACTATCGTGTAACATCTCTCTATTCCCTTCTGGAAGAGTTGGGGATTTTGAAAAACGAAAAAGCAGAATTGCATCAGTTCTCGGTTCATGATCCATGCTCCGCTCGCCAGGAATTGGACCTGCAAAACAGCATTAGAAATCTAATCCGAACCGCCGGCCATGAAGTCGTTGAGCTGGAGCATTCCAAAGAGTCGACTTATTGCTGCGGTCTGGGCGGTATGGCATTTGCAATTGCCCCAAATCTCAGTGCCCAAAAGGCCAGGCGCATCATCAGAGATACAGAGCATGATCTTGTAACGTATTGTGCATCCTGTCATGGAAACCTGGCTGCGCAAGGAGCCCGTGTTATTCATGTTCTGGATCTGATCTTTGACAATAGCTGGCAGGATAAAATAGTCGCTCCTCCCGCAGATCCAGCTGCGGCCAGGGAGAATCAAAGACAATTGAAATTAAAACTATTGGAAAGAGCAGAGATGGCATGAGCATAGTTGCATCAAGAAGTTGCCGAAAATTAAATTTTTCGAAAAAAATCAGTCTTATAGTCGTCCATAATTGCGAAAGATTGCGAAGGATGGGTAGTGTACCGAATTTTCTGTAAATTTCTTCATTGAGATAAATTAATCCACTAACTTGATAACCCATGACACAGCATATAGCCCCCCAGAGGTGCAGGCCCTGCCTAATATCATTCCCGACTTCGAGTTATCTGTAGTCATGCGGCATATCGCCTACCGAAAGAGAGGCACCTTCCTCTCTGTGGCAGCTATTGCACTAGCAGTAGCCATATCTCTGATATACGTATCCATGCAAGATGGACTTCAAGGTATGCTTTTTGATATAATTGTTGAGGATCTTCCTCACGTTACCGTTTCACCCAGGGAAGGCGACGACTACATTTACCTTTACAAGAGCCTTATAGATAGGATCTGGTCACTTCCCGGTGTGGTTGCCGTATCACCCAGCCTTGGGGCGCAGGTGACTTTTGCCTACAAGGACAACGTGGAAAGTGTAAACTTGATGGGCGCAGATCCTGCCGACGTAGACAAAATCTACCACATAGGAGATTATGTCTTACAGGGGGACATCTCTTCTATCCAGAATGGTAAGAAGGTGGTGCTGGGGGAAAAGCTGGCCGACAGGCTGAAGGTAAAGTTGGGACAGACCATCTTTGCCGGCATTCCAGGTGAAGAAGGCCGCAGCCTGGTAGTATCCGGGATTCTCAAACTGCCTATGGGATGGCCTGAAGATATCGCCTTCGTATCCCACTCCACAGTCAGAGAATTCACGGATGAGGGAGATGTGGTCTCATCGGTCAATGTAAAACTAGATGATGTCTACCTGGCAGATGGCATTGCCGCAAATTTGCAGGAGCAGGGATACAAAGCAGAGAGCTGGCAGACTCTTTATCCTGAGATCCTGGAGACTCTGGCCATAGAGACTTTTCAGAACCGATTGATAATGTTATTGATAATGATAATAGCTTCATTTGGTATCGGTAGCGTAATGTATATGCTGGTCAATGAGAAGACCAGCGAGATTGGTATGTTCATGGCTATGGGAGCGAATGGCAAGAACATAAGAAATATCTTCCTCATGGAAAGCGCCATCTTAGGTTTGATGGGCGGCCTGCTGGGGTGTATCCTGGGGCTTGCCTTTGCCCTTTATCTGCAGAGCCTGAATATCAAAATGGAGGGAATCGGGGGGGAGGAGATGACTCTGCCCGTGGTGATTAACGCTGGCAGCTTCCTGGCAATAGTGCTGCTGGCAGCAGCCCTTAGCGTGATTGCAGGCATGTATCCCGCCTGGAAGGCATCCAGGCTTGATCCTGCTTTGGCCATCAACGGATGAGTGATGAGGATCAATGTATGAGTTTACCATAGCTAAGAGCCACATCCTCAGAAATCCTAAGATGGCATTCTTCACAGTCGCAGCAGTTACGCTGGCCGTGGCTGTGATCGTTGTCTTCATGGGCCTTTTAGGAGGTTTTGAGGAAGAGATCATAACTACAACTGTCGAGAACAATCCTCATGTTTACGTTCAGCCCAAGCCGGATGAGAAGTATGTCTATCTTTATAAGACAATTTCCGCTCGATTGTGGGATTATCCAGGAGTGGAAGCGGTCTCAGCGAGGCTGATGGGAAAAGCTGCGGCTAAGTACAAAGATAGAGTGAGGGGTGTAGAATTCCTGGGAGTCAATCCGGCGAATGAAGATCCGCTGATGAAGGTCAAAAAGGATATCGTCATTGGCAACTTTCAGGATCTGGAGAACAGAAAGAATTCGGCTTTTTTGGGAACCAAGCTGGCTGAAGAGCTTAAGCTGGAGCCCGAAGATGATTTTATCCTGGCAAGAGGAAACATATCACTGCGGCTGAGAGTAGCCGGCCTCTTTGAGACTGGATCTGCCAAAGACAAAACTCTGATTTATATCCCTCTTACCACCGCCCAGGATCTGGTGGGAAAAGGAGATGTTGTCTCTGAGGTAGACGTTCGGATAAGCGACATCTATCAAGCACCTTACATAGTCTCAGACCTAAATTCAAAATTCCGCTACGAATCCAAATCATGGCAGGATATGAATGCCGATGTCCTCAAGCTTATTCAGACCCAGTCCATCTTCTCCTTGATATTCTATTTCCTTATATTCGTCATAGCCGGCTTTGGCATAGCTAATACCATGATAATGATAATAAGCAGGAGGACCAAAGAGATAGGCATTCTCATGGCCATGGGAGCCACCAGGTGGTCTATTCTCAAGATATTCCTGTTAGAGAGCCTGATCCTGGCTCCGCCAGCCGCATTGCTGGGCAGCATATTGGCGGTTCTGACAGCCCGGCTCATAATGTCCTACGATATCCAGCTTCCCTCCGAGGTATACATGGTATCCAGGATGAACATCACAATGAAGCCGGAGTTCTTCATTAATGCTATTGCCTTCGCCCTGGGTGTGAACTTTGTGGCCGGGCTATATCCCGCCTGGAAGGCCTCCCGCATGGACCCGGTGGAGGCGATAGGGAGCATATGAAGGCAAAGATGACGTTGGCAACTGGTCCGACGTGCTGGCCGAGCTTCCCCAGTGCATTCACGCCTGGCTTCCCAGCCTGGCAGCCGGAGGCGTCGTGGATGCCGATGCCATCCTCTCCTGTCTGGGTCTTCCTCTGGAGACGCTGAACACTCTGGTGGAGGGGAAGGGCGACAAGGCCCGGCTTCTTCCCGTATCCGAGCGCGCCTCTTATCTTTTCGGCCAGGGCGGATCAACGGCTGCCGGAAAAGGACGAAAGAAGAAAAAGGAAGCGCAGACCACGCTCGCCGGAGGCCTTGCGCCCCCTGCTCAGGCTGAGACGAGCGGCCCGGCGGGCGAACTCAGCCTCCTCGCTCCCGGCGCAACCGTGCTCGACCTGCTGTACCAGGCTATGCTGCTCTTCTCCAATGGCCGGAGCGATGCCCTGAAGAGGTTCATTCAGGAGGATATCGGCCAGGATCAGGGGCTCTGGAGCCTGGCTCAGTCGCTGTCTGCCCTTTATCCGGCGGGAAGCGAAGAGCGGCGGTGGGTGGAGGGCGTGCTGACAAGGAAGAAGAGCCTGGGGATTTGA
>JAQTXY010000053.1 GCA_028688535.1 Methanothrix sp.
AACTTGCCCTGATTTCCTATACCATTGGCCCGTGCCTTCTGCCTCGTGATATGAATCATTGAGGAAGCACGGCCTTTTCTCACCCTCTCCACCGTTTGGGGGGTATGCTTTTTACAGAACGGACAATAAGCGTTAAGCTTTTTTGGCATCTTCACAACACATCATCTCTCAATCTTCACTTCAGAAGCTAATTTTTTGTTGCGCAGATTTCTGGCGTGAACGGCCGGGAGCACAGCCACGTCATCCTTCCCGAGAAGGTAATTTCTCCCGTCAACTCCCACGAACAGAGGAACACTATCCAGCAACCGCACAATTTCGTATTCCCGAGATATATCTTTCTTACCCGTTAAAGGCCTTTCGGTGTGAGCTACATGGGCCAAGATGGCCTCGCGTCCGGAGGCAATGGCAGAGAGCATCTGCCGGTAGATCTCCTCCTCCTCCTCGGTCATGCCGGGGAGGGCCTCTTCCCGAGAAGCTGATCTGGCACTGCGCAGCGCTCTTCGGACTATCTTTTTTACCCTCTGGTCAATGAGCTTGTTAACGCTGTTCTTCTCGCTCTTGAGGGTATCTTGCAGAATCTGAGCCTCTACGCTGAAAGAGTCATCTACCTTCGAGAGCTCCTGCCCCAAGCCTGCCAGATAAACGCCTACCTGCTGGTAGAAGTTCCTCTCCAGATGCTGAAGCTCAGCGGATTTGCGTTCCTCTCGGAGCGCATTGGCCAGATCCAATTCCTACACCTTCATGCCCCTTTGCGGGCTTGTTGTCTGTTGGTCAAATAATATATAGATTAATGCTTTGTGCGAGCTTCCGCTACGCCCCGCGCCATCAAAAAAACGGCGACATAGGCAGGCAGCTCCGTCGGACCCTCCTCCAGATGGAAGCTTTCACCTTTCATTTGAGTCTTGAAGGGTTTTATTATTTGCAGTGGCACAATCTCTTCCCCGAAGACCACAGCATCTTGCAGTGGATCGAAGTCCTCCAGGTCGCGCAGGGTGAGGGGCGTCACGCGCATTCCCGAGCCGCCGTGCAGGCTGCCGGGACAGCGAATCAGCCGGCGCACGTCGGCAGTCACCGGCTCGTCTGTCTCGCCGCGCTCCTCGTCTAAGTTGAAGCCTACCTTCACTCCCTCGCTGTCCAAGAACTCCACAAGAAGAAGCTTCCAGATGGCGGCACTGCCTCGAAAGAGGTCCAGATTGCCCCCGGCAATCTCAGCCAAGACATTTCCACCCTGCAGGCTCCGATAAAAGCTGGCAGCTTTTTTAGGTCCAATGCCTTTGCGTTTCGAGAGAAGAGCGATAGCCTCAGTCTCGTTTATACAGCGCAGATCTTCTACAAAGGAGATGATGGCTCGATTGATCCTGCCGCCCCAGCCCGGCGCGCCTGTTGCGGGCGCACGCAGCCGAAAAGCCCGATCTTTCCCCCAGTCGCCTTCCATGGGAGCCATGTGAATGAACCGGTCCATGGCCAGGCCCCGGCCTGCCAGGTAATCCACGATCTCCCGTCGCTCATCGCCGCCGAAACTGAAGATGCGCGGGTCTCGAACGTGGATGTGATAGCCCCGGCCTCCAGAAAAGACAACACTCATTCTGCTCTCGCTAAAGCCAAAATCGGCAGTAAGAAAGCCCAGAAGCTTAAGCGTCTCCTTCTTTACCAATTCCAGCATCTCACTGTAGCTCTTGGGTGCATTTCTCAGGTGATCGGCATCCAGGTCGAAGATGAGGTCCGCACCCTGCCAGAGCTTCTCCTTCATGGTGGGCGCGCCGGGCCGCTGGTAATAGGCAGCGGAGTGATAGACGTGGCGCGGCACCATGGCCCGCACATAATCGATAAGCTCACCCTGCGAGAAGAATGATTTGTGCCGGCGCATACCTGAGTCGTCGAAGAAGAGAAAGCCCCATTCGCGAGAAGCAAGGCTAGGCGGGGCATCCAGGGAGGATTCAAGGTAATAGCCCCGGAACTTGGAGACCAGGAAATTATGGGTTAGAGCGTTCAGCATCCCACCTTCCGTAGACCTCTGGCCGGCGATCGGCAAAGCAAGAGACCTCGCGACGGAATAGATCCCGATCAGCCAGGTCGATATCGGCCAGAATGGCCGTCTGCTCGAAGCCGGCTTCGGCCAAGACCCGCCCACGGGCATCGATAATCAATGATCCTCCGCCCGAGGCCCAGTTGCAGGCCAGATGGGGCATCTGATTCTCTATCGCCCTAGCCATGGCCAGCGTGCGCCACTGCCCCTGACGCAGGGCGGGAAACTGGGCTACTGTGACCAGAAAATCTGCACCCTGCAGGGCAAGGGAGCGCGCCACCTCCGGAAAGCGCAGGTCGTAGCAGATCTCTAAACCCACCTGGCCCCACCTCGTGGCCACGGGCGAGATGAAGTCTCCACCATCGAAGTGCTCCAACTCCCTCCCGAAGGGATGGATCTTGGAGCGAAGCTGCAGGCCGCTCTGGTTGAGACAAAAGCCCAGGTTCTGTCGACCACTGCGCAGCGAGCCTATGATCAGGCAATCGTGCTCCTCAGCCAGCGCCCGGAAGATATCCAGCGAAGAATAATGAGAGCATTCTCCAGCGAAAGAGGAAGGCTTCAAGGAAGGTTCATAGCAAAAGCCGGTCAGAAAGAGTTCAGGAAATACCAGGATCTCTGCTCCTTTGGCCAGGGCGCTGCCTGCCATCTGCAATGCTCGAGATAGGTTCTCTTCGATTTTACAGGGCTCGACCTGTAGCTGAAGGCAGGCAGCTCGCATAATAAAAATAGGGCAAGTCCGGATATATTAATGTAAGAGTGGTTTAATGGCCGGAAGCTACAAAGTCCGCATCTACGAGATCCTGGAGTCGACCGATGCCAAAGACAAAACAGCTGAAGCTGTGAACCTCTTCATGCTGGTACTGGTGGTCCTCAATGTCACCGCCGTGGTCCTGGAGACTGTAGAGAGCATCTATGCGGCCCATAGAGTTCTGTTTCATTACTTCGCAGACATATCGGTAATAGTATTCACCATTGAATACATTTTGCGCATTTGGTCTTGCGATGTGGACCCCAAATACGAGAACCCATTTTCCGGAAGGCTGCATTTCGCTCTGACTCCGTTAGCGCTGATAGACCTTATGGTGATATTGCCAACCTATGCATCCCTGGCCTTTCCCGCAGATCATATGCTCCTGCGAAGCCTTCGCGTGCTCTGGACCTTCCGGCTGCTCAAGCTCAGCCGATACTCAGAGTCCCTGCAGACCATCATGGATGTGATTCGCGCCCAACAACGCGAGCTGATCATGAGTTTTTCGGCCATCATGTTCTTCATGGTGCTCTCCTCGACTTTGATCTATTTCCTGGAGCATGAAGCTCAGCCCCTGCGTTTTCCGGACATACCTGCCACCATGTGGTGGGCGGTGCTGACCATGACCACCGTCGGCGACAATTTCTACCCCATAACCCCTCTAGGAAAGCTGGCAGGAGGGCTGATCATAATTTTGGGCGTGGCCACCTTCGCTCTGCCCACCTCTATTCTCACCTCCGGATTTGTGGATGAGCTGGAGAGGAGACGAGAGGAGAAAGAAGCCGCCGAGAAAGAGAGCCTGGAAAACGGCCCATAAATTGCACTGGAAAGAATTTAAATGCAAAACGGCACTTCAGGACTTTTGACAATGAAAATGAACCTCAAGACACGAGTCTTCGGCATACTGGAGCCGGGTGACAAAGACAGCAAGTATTTTGATCCCTTTATCATGAGCCTGATAGTATTAAACGTAGCTGCCGTAGTCCTGGAGACGGTGGATTGGCTCAATGCCAGTTATGGGCGGCTCTTTCACGCCTTTGATGTATTCTCCGTCGCAGTCTTCACAGTCGAATACATCCTGCGCGCCTGGAGCTGCACAGAAAATCCCAAGTTTGGATCACCATTCTCCGGAAGGTTGCGCTATCTTATTACTCCCATGGCAATTGTCGATCTGATGGCTGTGCTGCCCTTCTATCTGCCGTTCCTCTTTCCCGAATTGCGATTCGTTCGAGCCATACGCCTCTTCCGTTTGTTCAGAATCCTGAAGATGGTTAGATACTCTGATGCACTCAAGACATTCGCAGAAGTTCTGAACCTCAAGAAGGAAGAGCTGGGCGTGACATTCTTTGCCACATTAATCCTGCTGGTTGTAGCATCCAGCATGGTCTATGAAGCAGAGAACGCCGTCCAGCCGAAGGTTTTTGCCAACATTCCCGATGCCATGTGGTGGGGAGTAGTCACCCTGACCACCGTTGGCTACGGAGATATCTATCCGGTGACGCCCATTGGAAAACTCATCGGCTCATTTGTGGTAATATCGGGAATCGGCCTGTTTGCTCTTCCGGCTGGCATTCTTGCCTCGGGATTCAACGAGGTGCTGCAGAGAAGAAAAGAGAAAAAGAGGAAGAAAATGATCTGCCCGCACTGCCACAGGTACATCGGCGACTATGTAATGATGAAGGAAGAGGAAGATGAATGAAAGCATCTGAAGAAATCGCGAAGATGAAACTTGCGGAAGAGTTCAGGATCTGCCCAAAATGCGGCTACGAGCTGGGCTTTCACAGCTCTTTTCTGCGGGATGAGAAAGGCTACAAGATCATTCTCATCTGCCCGGAATGCGGGGCAAGGTACGATGTGGGATGGAAGATGTGATAGCAGCCTTTACTGCTGAAGAATACATGTCTGATAGCACCACATCACTTGAAAATGCTACAAGCTAACTACTATGCACCGGATAAGACGCTAACTGCAACGATGATGGCCAAGTTAATGGGATATCAAAATTAGATATCCTACATCTTCCAAGCAGAAATTAGATACCAAACTTCAATGTTCTATTAGAGAGTGCATGGCTCGTCAGAGATGTCATAACTGTAGATGAGGCAATAGGCGTTGCCATCTCTGAGGCCAGCAGAGATTGAATCTGAAGAAGATGGGGTTCGTGGAGATGGGTCAGTCCAATTGCCCTGCCTGTGGTGCCTGGATGGTGTATTCCTGGCTGTAAGTGATATTCTAAAAATGCACAAGGCCAAACAGACCGGGCTGACAGATATCAGCCATCACCTCAATTTAGGACGTAGAGGTTTATCCACTACCCTTGGGCTGTTTGGGTCAGGTAGGGTGTGGCGATGTCGGCAGAATGCTAAGGCTTGGCATTATCGGCGGGCTTACCCCAGGTGTTATCGCCAGTTCGCCGCCACAGTCCAACTGATTGGTGTGGTTATGCAGGGGGCAGGGTCAATTGCAACGGAATTAGTTCTAAACGCCGTCCCTAAAGGATAGGAATATATCCATATTGGTCACACAGAGTTCACGTTGGCAGGTCTTCATGACACACCTGCAAGTATTGGGTAGGGGAGTTTATTAAACCGGAGTAGAGGCTTTGAAAAACGATAACGGAGAGTGTTGCGTAACACTCGAGGTTGCAGGAAAGGAGGACCTGTTGGGCTTTAAGAGAGACCTGCAGGAAGCATTTGCTAAAGCTGTGACTGAAGCATTTGGCTCTATCCCAGATGAAATGATTCCTTCTGATGAAGATATCGAGAAATCCTTCAGTGCTCCGGGCGCCGTAACCTATCATATCCTTTCAGATGGGAATAAGGTCGGCGGCGCTGTACTAGCTATTGATGAAGCAACACATCACAACTCGCTTGATCTCTTCTATATATCTACAAAGGAACGTGGTCGTGGCATTGGATACAAGGCATGGAGAGCAATTGAGGAAAGGTATCCCGAGACAAGGATTTGGGAAACTCACACTCCGTATTTTGAAAAACGCAATATTCACTTCTATATTAATAAATGTGGATTCAAGATTGTCGAATATTACAATATGTATAACCCGGACCCCCATAAAGCTGATAAAGAAGGCCTGCCTGGAGATGAGGGGCTATTTAGATTTGAAAAGATTATGAGGTAATCGCTGTGAACCCTTCTGAGAAGGGCGATGCGGAGACAAAAAAGCTTGAGCTTTGCAGATGGCTCTATAAATGCAGCTAATTGGCCACCCGAATTGAGCACAAATCATCTGCAGCTCAAGACCTGAAGAATCTGGACAAGGCAACTGCCAAAAGAGAACTCAGGAGAATAAACATGGACAACAACTTGAAAAACCTCGCCGCGAAGGCAAAGACCTTCGCCCCCGAGATGATGCAGCCCCCTTACAGCGGCATTCCCTCATTTTTCGGGGCGCCGTACCGGCAGGAGATCGCGGACCTGGACATTGCCCTGGTGGGCGTGCCCTTTGACTTAGGCGTGACCAACCGCAGCGGCGCGCGCCTGGGCCCGCGGGAGATTCGAAACCAGTCCCGGCTGGTGGGTATCTACAACCACTACAGCCGCATGTCGCCCTTCTTCGACTGCCGGATAGCGGACGCTGGAGACGTGCCCTTTCAAACCACCTACGATCTGGAAGAGGCCCACGCAGACATTGAATCATTCTACAGGAAATTGTCCTCCTTCGGGATCCTGGCCATAACCGCGGGAGGAGATCACTCCATAACCTTTCCCATTCTCAAAGGCCTCTCCTCAAAGGAGAAGGTCGGCCTCATCCATTTCGACTCGCATTGCGACACCTCGCCGCCATTTCACGGAAGCGGACTGCAACACGGCTGCCCCATGCGAAATGCCGTAGAGGCAGGGTTGGTGGACCCGGATCGCACGGTGCAGATCGGCATTCGCGGCACGGCTGAGCTGCTCTGGCAGTTCTCCTACGATAGCGGCATGAGGGTAATTCATATCGAGGAGTTCTACGAGCTGGGCTGGAGAAAAGTAGTCTCGGAGATCAAAAGCCGGGTGGGAGACGGTCCGGTCTACATCTCCTTCGACATTGACTGTCTGGACCCGGCCTTTGCTCCTGGTACGGGAACCCCGGTGGTCGGTGGCATGAGCAGCTTTGAGGCCCTCCAGATCTTGCGGGGCCTGGCCGGGCTGAACGTCATCGGCGGGGATCTGGTGGAGGTGGCCCCACCTTACGATGCCGGAGGGATTACGGCTCTGGCCGGAGCAACGATTATGTTTGAAATCCTCTGCCTAGCGGCCCAGTCCAGGGCTAATGGCACTGCTAGGCCGAAATAAACCGTTATCTTGACTTCGCGGCTTCGCGCCTTGGCGTGAAAACGACCCTGCTAAATCCCTGCCAAATATCACGTAAAGGCGCGAAAAACGGTCAGACCAAACATTCGCAAATAGGACCTTACCTAGCCATCGCCTCTTTTTTCTTCTCCACCGGCATCTTCTCAATGGCATAGCGCAAGGCCGTTCTCGGCATCTTTGCCTTCCACTTCATCACATAGTCGAATACCTCAGCCTGATGCTTCTTGCTCGCCTCCTTGAGCAGCCAGCCGTAGCCCTTCTGCACCATATCGTCCTTGTCCATGAGAAGAATGTCGGAGATCTCAAAAGCCTCTTTCAAGAAGAGCCCCTTTCTGGCCGGCAAGATCAGGGTCACAGCCGAGGCGCGCCTCAGCCATCGGTTATCAGCGCGAGCCCAGACCTCCAGGTTATCGATGAACTGGGGATACATCTCCACGAAGGTGCCCAGGGTGTGGTTGCAAAGGGTGTCGCACTTGGCCCAGTTGTCCACGTACTGATCCACCCACCTCTCGAAAACAGCAAAGTCCTCGGGGACGAACTGACTGCGCAAAGAGTAGGACCATTCAAAGGCGATGAAGGCCTCTTCACCAAAGCCCTCCTGCAGGAGATCTTCGCACAAAGAGAATATCTCCTTTTTGTCTCGACCTTTTATCTCCCGAAAATACTTGGAGGCGATCTTCTTGACGGCAGCGCTCTTCACGCCGTGGAACTTAACCTCCTCTTTGAAGAAGCGCTGAGCGCTCTCCCGGGTCTTCTCGTCAATGCTCTGCTGCAGCTCATGGCGCACGGCCTCCAGGACATTTCTTTCCATATCCCACCGGTGGGCTTATCTTTATCAAAAAATCTTCGCTAAAGACATGGTGCAATTCGTCCTGACTGTCGCCGCAGCAAAGCGCCTCATAGGCAAAGCCCTGGCGGCTCACCCGATCATTAAAGCAGTCATTTCCTCTGCCACACTGGTTATCATTGCCGGAACCACCAACGGCTACGCCGCTGAGGAGATCCTGAAGGTGGTAGGCTACGCAGAAGACTTTTCCAAAAGGAGATTTTTCCGCGGCATTGTCCTGCCGCCGGGAAGGACCACTGAGACTGGAAGGCTACCGGATGAGAGCGATTTTCCCGGGGATGTGGTAATAGTAAAGGGTGTCTGGCAGAAGGGCAAGACCCTCTTCGACGTTGCCAAAGGCCTGAGAGAGGGCGACGTCATCCTGAAGGGAGCCAATGCCCTTGACCTATGTAAAAAGCAGGCGGCGGTGCTCATCGGCCATCCTAGTGGAGGAACGACGATCACCGCCCTGCAAGCGGCTGTGGGCCGCAGAGTGCAGCTCATCCTTCCTGTGGGCCTGGAAAAGCGCGTCCCTGGCGACCTGATGGAGATTGCCGCCCGCATCAATGCGCCTGGAGAGAGCGGCTTTCGGCTGCTGCCTGTTCCGGGAGAGGTCTTCACCGAGATCGATGCCATTCGACAGCTCACGGGAGCAGAAGCGGAGATGCTGGCCGCGGGCGGAGTAGGCGGCGCAGAGGGAGCAGTCTGGCTAGCCTTGCAGGGGAGCCCAGAGCAGCTGGCCAAGGCAGAGGAGCTGATGAAAGAGGTTTCTGGAGAAATTTCCTGGTCAGATGCAATTGCATAGAGAAGGTGGCTGGCCGTTACATACCTCTTTTTTTCCTATTCTGGATTTCTTTGGCCATAATCCCGATCTTTTTCCACTTTTTCTTTTCGGCTCTATGAAGATCAGGATTTTTCTTTCTCTCGACTGCCAGCAACTCTCGCTGAAGTTTTCTGTAGCTTTCAAACCTGACTTCCGCAAGCTTTCCTTCTGCAATTGCCTTTCTGATCATGCAACCTGGCTCAGTCTCATGCTGGCAATCAGAAAATTTACATTTTGCTGCAAGTTCCTCAATATCCAGGAACGTAGTAAGTAGCCCATCGCTGGCATCCCATAGCTGAAGCTCTCTCATGCCCGGATTATCAATTATGACTCCGCCCTTCTTTAGCAATATCAGCTCCCGCACAGTCGTAATATGCCGGCCTCGACTATCATCTTCCCTGATCTC
>JAQTXY010000054.1:0-2430 GCA_028688535.1 Methanothrix sp.
CGGCCACTTGATAATTGCATCAATTGAACCGGTTTGCGCTATTGAGTAAACTTGTACCGGTTTCAAGAGCGAAGCTGATCAGGCGATTGAGAAAATCGGATTTGAGGGACCATTTCCCGGTTCGGATCATGACTTCATGGTCCGCGGCGATAATTTTGTGCGCATACCTAATACACATCGGCGAGAGATAGGCGCAAATCTAATCTCAGAGATCCTTCGAGAAGGCGAGATCTCTCGTGATGAGTGGCTCTCTGCGGATTAACGATCCACTTTTTGCTGCACATAAATTGAATTCTCGGTCGTAGCGTCGCCTCATTTTTGCCATATACTTCCCTCCATGGGTTGGCATTGCTTAACTCATTGTCCGTTCGGAGGGGTTCAATCCAGCCAGACTTCGCAGAAAAGAGTTTAAGGTGTCTCATATTATCAGAACCTCTCTCTGTTTTATCCCCAGCAAGCCCTTTCCTGGAGAATATATTCCCCCAGTCAAGATGTATTCACCTTTCTCCCAGGATTGATCCGGCAAGAGAATAAGATCGACACCCTGTTGAGTTGATTCCTGCAGGCCTATTGCGCTGTTTGCCGGTAAAAGGGGTAACAGACCCATGAGAAGTTCGCTGGAGATTTTAGGCGAACCATTTATCTGCAGAGATTTGGAGCCCAGAGACAGAGTAATATCAAAGCTGTTTATACTCTTATTCTTAGCTATTCCTATACTGGCGTTTTCATAATTATTCCGAGAGACCAGAATCGCCGCAAAAAATTTGCTCTGATTGCCTGGCACAGTTGTATTCATAACCACCTGGATAAACGGCTCTTCCGCCTCTACAATACTTGGCACCTGCAAGATAGTCTGTCCTTCTGTTATCAGCAATGGCATAGAGATGAGCAAGCTAGATTTTTTTTCATCAAAGAGATTCAGTGAATGCAGGCCGCTACTGGTACTCGATAGCAGGAATGATTTGCCATTGGTGCCCTCAAGGTCATTGGCATCAATGGTATAATTGCTGCCATTAAAAGCAAGAATGTTTTTCGCGCATTCTTTGCCACTAAAGCCAGCCTCCCGATAGTCGGAAAGGTAGAATGAGAGATCAAATGCAGCTATGCACACAGAGAGATTGGATGTGTCTGCTTGGAGAGGATAGAAGAAAGCGCCAGCAATTGATTGATTGATGGAATAAACAGGAATACGGTTAAATAGCTCCATCCCACCAGCTCCCTCTGGAAAGCTCATCTTCGGCATTAATATCATATCATTTCCTTCAAGGCTAATTAGATCCGTCCCTGAAGAGTCGCCGAAAAATGCCGACGAGGAGTTGTCCAACGCCGTCACATTAACGGGAAGAAGAAGGAGCAAAAGCAGAATAATTTTTCCACCCATAGCTGAGAAAATTGATTATGAAAGTATATATGGCTTTTCCGTCATCGAAAGGATCTTAAGTTGCATGAGGGCAAGCTATTAGATCTGTCAGGAGAATGAATCTGGATTAGGATGAATAAAAAGGATATTACAAGATATAACCTTGATCTCATACTTCCCGTTATCTTGATCCTTCTGGCAGAGCTTCTTATCTTTCTAGGCAAACCAAATGCAGCTATGCCTATTCATGCCTTAAATTTGATTTTCTTAATCCTATCATCCATATTTATAAATAATCGTATATACCCCGCATTGATGCTTTTACCTCTTTTCCGTCTCTTAAATGTCGCTATGCCTGTTTTTTTCAATTTAACCCTGTACTCCTATTCCATGGTTTACGCGCCCATGTTCATTCCCATCTATTTTCTTGTGAAGGATGGTTTTGTGGGCCGCTCAGAAGCGGGAATGACCTTCAAAGGTTTCTTGTATTATTTTCCTCTGGCGATTTCTGTTGGCTTTGCCCTGGGCTGGGGCGAATATAATGTGATACATCCCCAACTGCTGACACCGGGCGCCAATGTCAAAGATGTCTTTATTCTTGCAGTGACCATGATATTCTTTGTGGGAGTTGTGGAGGAGTTCATATTCAGATCGTCTCTGCAAAACGTACTGGAAGAAAGACTGGGCCCAATTGTAGGACTCCTGCTGGCAAGCATAATATTCGGATTCATGCATAGCGGCTACCAAATGCCCCTGGAGCTTATCTATGTCTCATTTGCAGGAATTATCTTCGGGCTGCTCTTCTGGCTAACAAGAAGCCTGCCAATTATCTCTCTTGCGCATGGCGTTACTAACATCTCGCTATTTCTGATAGTACCTCTGAAACCCGAGATCTTGATTTATTTCATCTCGGTTCCAGCACTTATTTTTTTGTTTTATACCTATGTTTTCAAGCGGAAATCTGGCATAGATGGGAACGGTTAGATGCAAAATTAACTTGACATTGCAGCCTTAGCAGGATTAAAACAGTATGGCAAATGCTTAATTTGTATTTGTAATTGAAAGCACTT
>JAQTXY010000054.1:2530-9118 GCA_028688535.1 Methanothrix sp.
GTGCTAGCCGCGCTCATGGTGCTAGCCGCGCTCATGGTGCTGCTTACCGTACTCAACATCGAGGATAACATAATCTACTATTCCTAATTGATTTCGGACCCTTATCAGGCTTAATCCGTATTTATCTTTTACTCACATCCCATATTTATAGATGGCCATAGAGAATTCCAAATATTAATATTAAATGGTTTAAATATTATACAGCTTGCTTCGCGGGTACACCGCCGCCTTTTCACTAAATATGCCCATCTATCCTTAAATCGATATTTGATTGCGATCCTTCAGAGCTCCCTGTTGAGTACCCAGAGACTGAGATCATTGTGCAACACTGATGCTGCTGCAGTCTCTTTCCTCTGCGCCATTCGATATCCTGTGAGCACCATTCTCTTCCCGGCCAGGATTCTATCCATCTCCTGGTCTCCCGAGTCCACTAATAGTCGCGACAGTTCGGCCAACTTATGGGGCGTGGATACTATTATCAAATTATCTTCACCCACACGCCGCAAGATTGCAGCACTTATCTGCTGGCTGCCTCTCCCCAGTATGAAGCCCTGGGCACCGATTGGACTTACAATTATCTTGACGCTTTTTTCTTTATCTAGCAATGCCAATAGATCCTTCTCCGAGGCGTCCTTAACGAGGAGGCTTCCCTTCTGTACAACATCTACACCAAGAAGTGTCTTCTCCACGCCCAATTTCTCGGCTATCCTGGCAGTGGTTGTGCCCGCACCTAAAATGTAGGCTGAGCCGTCTCTCATGAATTCGGTGGCAAAGAGTGCAATCTGGTCTTTAAACTCCTCTTCATTTTTAGAGCTATAGATCCTCTTTCGCTCCTGCACTAAGGTGGGCTTGTAAGGCGTGCGGGCCACAGCATAAAGTTTGGTCTGCAGCTCCCCTGCCCGGTAAAGCTCCTCATCCACATCCACGATCTCTGTCTCTCTGGCTTTCAGTTCGCCTTTTACAAAACCTAGTGCCAGCTGTGCTGCTGCTTCTGGGCTGATGGCAAACACGCCGGAATGCATCTTAACTCCAGCTGGGATTCCCAGAATGGGCAAGGTAGTGACGGCGCCGGCAATATCACGCGCTGTTCCGTCGCCTCCGCAAAATAAGACTAAATCGACGCACTCCTCCAGGAAGGCCTTACAAGCCAGCCTCGTATCCAAGGAGCCGGACACTTCTGCCGCTTGGTATACCACACTATATTGCAGGCCGCAATTCCGCAGTTCGTCTTCACCCATCTGGCCGCTAGCGGTATAAAAATTGAGGCCAAGCTCAGGGGAAAGCAAATGCAGACATGCATGTGCTCTCCTTGCTGCCAAAGGCTTGGCGCCCCTGGTCAAGGCGGCAGCCGCAAGGCCATCAGTTCCCTTCAGGCCTACTGCTCCGCCCATGCCGGCAATGGGGTTGATGATAAAGCCGATCTTTCCGATTCTTGCAACCATCAAACCTGTGGCAGCTTCGCTAGGGATTGCTTGACCAGATCTGCAGGATACTCGTAGTCCACCAACAAGCCATCGTTGTAGGCATCGTAAGCAGCCAGGTCGAAGTGTCCGTGTCCAGTCAGGGAGATAAATATGGTCTTGGCCTCGCCAGTCTTCTTGCACCTTCTTGCCTCGTCTATGGCAGGCTTGATGGCATGAGCCGCCTCTGGAGCAGGAATTATGCCTTCAGAGCGTGCAAAGAGGGTGGCAGCTTCGAAGACTTCCGTCTGCTGCAGAGCCGTGGCCTCAATCAGGCCGTCATGCACCAGATTACAGAGCAGGGGGGCGTCTCCATGATAGCGCAGGCCGCCAGCATGGATACCGGGTGGGATAAAGTCATGGCCTAAAGTGAACATCTTGATCACCGGAGCCATACCGGCAGTATCTCCAAAGTCATAGGCATAGAGCCCTTTGGTCAGGCTGGGACAGGCAGATGGCTCGCAGGCTACCATGCGCAGATCCTTCTTGTCCTTCATCTTGTCAGGTATGAATGGGAATACCATGCCAGGGAAGTTGCTTCCGCCGCCGCAGCAGCCGTACATGATGTCAGGATAGTCATCGGCCAGATCGAACTGCTTCTTGAGCTCCAGACCTTCAATGGTTTGATGGAGAAGAACATGGTTTAGCACTGAGCCCAGGGCATAATTGGTATCACTATGGCTAGCCGCATCCTCTACCGCCTCGGAGATAGCAATACCCAGAGAGCCAGGTGTGTCCGGCATCTCCGCCAGGATCTTTCTGCCGAAATTGGTCTTATCGGATGGGCTGGCAAAACAATCTGCTCCCCAGACCCGCATGGCGCTCTTGCGGTAGGGTTTGCTGTCGAAGCTTGATCGAACCATGTAAACGGTGCACTTCAGGCCAAAGAGACAGGTGGCCAAAGAGAGTGCTGATCCCCACTGTCCTGCGCCGGTTTCCGTGGCCAGCCGCTCTATTCCCTCCTTCATGTTGTAATAGGCCTGAGGTACGGCCGTATTGGGCTTATGGCTGCCGGCTGGGCTCACGCCCTCATATTTGTAGTAGATCCTGGCAGGAGTTTGCAGAGCCTTCTCCAGGGCAGCAGCTCGGTAAAGGGGAGTAGGCCTCCAGAGACGGTAGATGTCGCGCACCTCTTCCGGGATATCTATCCAGCGATCGGTGCTCATCTCCTGTTGGATGAGCGCTTTGGGAAAGATCATCTCCATGTCCGAGGCACACAAAGGCTTTAGCGTCCCGGGATGCAGAGGCGGGTCCAGGGGCGTGGGCATGTCGGCGGCTACGTTATACCACTTCTTGGGGATCTCTTCCTCGTCGAGCAAATATTTGATCTTCATCTGGGACACTCCATCTTTAAACTACGATGTAACCTAATGTACATCGATGGTGTTATCGTATTTATTTAAAGGCTTTGAACGGGTCTGAAGAGTTTTTGCCTGATATTATTTTGCGCTGCAATGTAAGGATTTATTTATCATGGATGAGATGGCCCTTGCCATGAGTGGCCAAACCCTGTCTGAGAAGATATTTTCCAAGGCGGCAGCAAAAGAGGCACATGCGGGCGAGTTCGTCATGGCGGACATAGACGGCGCTATGATACACGACATCACCGGCCCGCTGGCGGTCAAGGGATTTTATGAGATCGCGGGCAAAGATGCCCGGGTGTGGGACCCTGAAAAAATCGTCCTGCTCTTTGATCACCAGGTTCCCGCGGACAGCCTGAAGGCGGCGGAGAATCATATAATGCTGCGCAAATTCGCGCAGGAGCAGGGCATCTTGAACTACGACATATTCTGTGGCGTATGCCATCAGGTTATGCCTGAGAAGGGGCATGTGCTGCCCGGGCAAATCATCTTAGGTACTGACTCGCATACCTGTACCTACGGTGCCCTGGGGGCCTTTGCCACCGGTGTCGGATCTACTGACATGTCATCCGTCTTTGCCACAGGCAAGCTCTGGTTCATGGTGCCCAAAACATTGCAGCTCATCATAGAAGGAAAGCTGCCACCCCGTGTTACCTCCAAGGACGTGGTGCTGAGGATCATTGGTGATATCGGGGCGGACGGAGCAAACTATCTGGCATGCGAATTCTTGGGAGAGGCTGCGAAGCGCATGAGCATCCCGGAGAGGATGACTGTCTCCAACATGGCCATTGAGATGGGGGCCAAGGCTGGCATCTTCGAGGTGGATGAGACTACTATCAAGTACCTGGAGGACCGGGTGAAGGATAAGGCTGCCATTCGTGAGGGAACGGTGCGAACCGATGAGGATGCATCTTTCGCTAAGAAGAGCTGGAATGTCAGCGACCTGGAGCCGCAGATTGCCATGCCTCATAACGTGGACAATGTTCTGCCGATAAGCAAGGTACCGGAGACGAAGATTGATCAGGTCTTCCTGGGATCGTGCACCAATGGGAGATTCGAGGATCTCCTCCTCGCCTCCCAGATGATGAAAGGCGAGAGCGTGGCCAGGGGCGTGCGCATGATTGTGGTGCCGGCCAGCAGGGAGGAGTATATGAAATGTCTGCATGCCGGCCTCATAGAGAAGTTCATGGAGGCGGGGGCCATGTTTGAGTCCGCTTGCTGCGGGCCGTGTATGGGGGGATCCTTCGGCCTGCTGGGCGCGGGTGAGCGCTGTCTTTCTACATCCAACCGCAACTTCGTAGGAAGGCAGGGCAGTCCCCAGGCGTTCGTCTACCTCAGCTCGCCTGCCACGGCAGGAGCGAGCGCCATCACCGGGTACATCACTGACCCCCGCGAGATTTAGTTTAAATAGTAATTTCGCTTTGTGTCTTTGTGCCTTTGTGGTTAAGAATCGTTCCGCTCACCACAAAGACACAAAGTCACAAAGACGACGATTTCTGGGATAAATTGGATGAAGATTGCACTCAAGCTCGCCTATTTGGGCGACAACTACTATGGCTTTCAGCGCCAGCCGGATCTGATCACTGTCGATTCAGAGGTTCGCAAAGCGCTCTCACAAATAGGGGTCATTCACGGCGACTTCTGCTACGCGGGCAGAACGGACCGCGGAGTCTCTGCTCTAGGCCAGGTAATCGACTTTTGGATCGATGAGGACAAGGCCAAGTTGACCCGACCACGCTGCGTAAACGGCCGGTTGCCCAGGGACATCTGGACCTGGGCCTGGGCCGTAGCGCCTATAGGTTTTAGCGCCCGCTGGAATGCCCAGTGGCGCGAGTATCGCTATCTTTTATGGCATCCGGGCCTGGATATGGAGAAGATGCACGCAGCGGCAGCGCAGCTTTTGGGCGAGCACGACTTTAGAAACTTCTCCTCGGCCAAGGTGGATACGGTGAAGACCGTGCAAAAATTGCAGATCTCTGAGGAGAATGGGCTTTTCGTCTTCGACATTCGGGCCAATGGCTTTCTCTGGAATATGGTGCGAAAGATCGTAGGGGCTCTGGAGAAGGTGGGGGCGGGACAGAAGGAGATGAGCTGGTTTTCAGATCTGCTGCGCCCGGAACTCAATCACGGAGCTCCCACCGCTCCGGCTGATGGTCTGATCCTCATGGATGTGGGCTATGAGGGGCTGGACTGGCAGGTGGACGAGTACTCCCGGGCGCGGGCGGCCAGTGCGCTGGCGGCCACCGTGCAGAGCAGGATGGCGAGAGCGAGCGTGGCCAGGGTGATGGAGAGGGCGATGACGCAGGAGAATATTTCAGTTTGAGCCGGACCGGTGTGCTAAACCAATATGTGAAAAGGAGGGTGGGAAAGCCGAAGGGTAACGAAGGAGGGAAGAAGAACGCTATCGACTTTCGCCGAATAACATATAGCAAATTGCCGATGTATATAGTTTTCGGTATAAGTTAAACGGAGCACTGCTATACCAAAGAAATTGGGCTTTCAGCCAAGTGCGATGCGGCAGCGCACAGGAATCTCACACAGCGTCACTTTGCGTGAATCGACATCCTCTGGAACATGGTGTGAATGATAGTAGGGGCTGGGGAGACGGGTGGGGGCGGGCCGGAAGGAGATAGAATACGCGGCACCCGGAGCAAAAACGCGGCGTGCCTACCGCCCCAGTTGATCCTCATGGATGCGGGCTACGCGGGGGCAGGACAGGCAAGTGGACGAGCGCTCACGTGCGCGGGCGGCGACGGTGCAGAGCCGGATGGCCAGGGTGATGAAGATGGCGATGGATTCTTAATGTGATCGAGTTATAATTAATTTAATGAAGCAAGAGCTGATTAGGGTGAGTTTGTGCGGAAAATGTTTTCCTGGGTATTTCGGAAATCTTATCGAATTAATGCCCTCTGGCTCCCGGGGAGAATCTTGTTCAAATGGATCCATTAGGAAGAACATATTAGTAACTTATAAAAATTTATAAATACATTGAATTAAGTGGGGCGGAATGGATGATGCATAGTGGTTCAAGGACAGTAGGCGGCGATATGCCAAATGAAATAGAACGAAGCGTTAACATTCTCTTAGATGAATTTATGGAGATTGTAAAAGATATAACCAGTAAACGAAAGCTTCGTCAGGCAGTCGTCCGAAGTTTGCTTACTTGTAGTCTTGCAGCAATAGCGGATAAAAATCAATTGATTCTCATTGCTCAACGCCATTTTGGGATGCCTAGTTCACTATTTATTTACCGTCCAGAGGAGCTAATTATGCTAGAATCGATATCAACCCTTGCCAGATGGGATCTAGGATTTGAAGATCCATTTTCTATAATTTTCCCCATAGAATTGTTGAATCAAGAAAAAGAGAAGCGAAGAAATGCATTGAAATCTATTGCAATCAGTCATGTGGAGTCTGAATATCAGAGGGTAATCAAAATGACTAGTGTCATACAAATAAATCCACTTTTTGGACCTGCTTCGTATAGCATAGATGAACGATTAGCTTTTGTTCTTATGCCTTTTACAGAAGAATTAACAGAAATATATAATCTGTTTATCAAACCAACGGTTGAACAAAATGGTACAGGATTAATCTGCAGGCGTGCTGATGATTATAAAACAAATAGTAACTATTCAGTCTCCCAATCAAAACTCAATTTTTATCCCGAAACATCATAAATCCTAATGTAGGAGAATCAACCCAAAATTTAAATATTAATTGAATTCATATAATCTTAATAATGGAGGGACGCAATTCTCATCAAC
>JAQTXY010000055.1 GCA_028688535.1 Methanothrix sp.
AAGGTAATACTATCTTCGCTCTGAGGCCATCAGATATCCCCCAAAGCCGGCTCCCCAGAGGATCACCGGATAGACAATCATTCTCTCCATGCCGCCTGGCCCCAGTCCCAGGTGGACTCCAAGCACAAACAATACCAAGGAGCCAAGCGTAAGTCCTCCCAGGAAAATTACCGCGATAGACATGGGAAATCGTATCAGGACAAAAGATAGCATTTCAGATAATCCGCCGCATATAAAAGTAATGCCCGCAAAAATCTCATGGTAAAGTCTTATAGTTTCCGGGAAGAAGCCTACGCCCATTGCTCCCGCCCCAGTTAGGATCATTAAAATCGTGAATATCTTATTTTTGTGAAAGGAGTGAAATGATATCGCAGAGAGAATTATCAGCAGTCCCAGTAAGATGATGGAGCTGTTGAATAGTCCCGCCGTGGAGCCTACACCCAGATCGCTTATCATATTTTTGGAAATGCTGTAGCCGGGATAGATCGCCTCGCAAATGAGCATGATGATGAGAAATTGAGAGGCTCCTACGAAGGATAGCCATCCGGCAATTCGTATAGAATACATAGATAATAGTTAACTACATAAATAAAATATAAAGTTATCGTCTTAAAATCATGAATTTAGTCCAGACCAATCTGTACTATAACACCGCATCTTCCAGAGCATACCGGCAGCCGCACGACCTCTCATCTGAAATTTCCTGGGCAGCCAGTTTGATTATCTCTGCCACAATTTCCTGATTTTTTCTCATGAGATCGGTGATCTCAGAGATGGCCAGGTTGCTTCCTCCTATCATTCCCGCAGCAGGATTGGTGACGATGCATAGCGATGCATAGCAAAGCCTCGCCTCCCTGGCCAGCACTACCTCAGGATAGCCGGTCATTCCCACCACATCTCCAAACAGGCGCATCATTCTGATCTGGGCGGGCGACTCCAGATGGGGGCCCTCGGCACAGACATAGACGCCCTCACCCACCGTCTGGCCCAGCGAGCCGGCGGCTTCAATTAATGAGCGGCGGAGGTGCGGGCAGTAGGGGCAGCCCATATCCACATGAACGGCTCTCTCTTCAAAAAAAGTATTAGGCCGGCTCTTGGTGAACTCCGCAAAGTCGCTGGGCAAAAATATGCTGCCCATAGGGTGCCCGGCCATGCTGCCCACAGTGTTGGTGGAGATGACTGCCCTTGCGCCTGATATCCTGGCTGCGGAGATGATGGCCCGGTAGTTGACTTTGTGAGGGGGCAGATGGTTATCTCCATGACGGGAGATGAAGACGATCTCTTTTCCCACAAAATTGGAGTGGACGACAGGCACTTTTCCATAGGGCGTCTCCACCTCATCTGCCTGCCCTTTCAAGGCAAAGCCCACACCGCCGATGACGGCCAGATCAGGATCCATGATACAAGGAATCCCAACTATCTAATCTCTTTTTCGCTTAAATAGGATTTATGTAAAGTCCCGAATGTGGGTAGTCTACCTTAATTAAGGCCATTTGCCGCCTGGTTGACTGTCCCGCCACCAGCTTGATGGCCAGAGGATAGCCCTACATGAAGCCAGCGATCTCGGCCAGGCAGGTCCGGCAGATCCAGGGGCCGGGAGACAATCAACAGAATACGAAATCCCTGGAGAGAGGAAGCATCTTGCGGCATATCAGGCCGAGTACGTCTGAGAAAGTTAATCAATATGTCCATCTTCCGGAAAAATCCCAGATTAGATTGATATGGATAACCCTAAAGATATGAAAAAAGGGCGAGGGTTCACTTCATCCCCAACCTGAAGGCCGGGATATTCGTGACCCCTCGCGCTTCCGATGTAATTAATGGCCGGGAAGGCCGCGCCCTCAGGCGTAAATATCCCCGCGCTCCATTTCCTTTGAGGCTTTCTTGCGCAGCTCCTTTCCCAGTTTGGAATAGTACTTCATGGTGTCAGGCGTAACCGAGGGGCCGATCTCCTGCAAAGCCGCCAGGAAATGCTTCTGGCCGATCATCTTTGCCGCCATATCCTCTCGCAGAGCCAGCCGCCCGGCTTTGCGCACCACCGCGGCGATATCGGCTCCCGTGTACTGGTCAGTGAGGGCGATCAGCTCGTCGATATTGATATCGTCCTCCAGAGGCGCTTTTTTCAGATGCACCTGGAAGATCTTCCTGCGGGACTCCTTGTCCGGTACAGGTGCCAAAATCAACTCGTCAAAACGCCCAGGCCGGAGGAGCGCCGGATCGATGATATCCGGCCGGTTGGTAGCCCCAATTACTACCACTCCTCTTAGTTCCTCCAGACCGTCCATCTCGCTTAAAAGCTGGTTTACTACACGCTCGGTGACATGCGGCTCTCCTGCGCCTCCGCCGCCACGCATGGGCACCAACGCATCCAGCTCATCCAGGAAGATAATGGATGGAGCCACTTGCCTTGCTTTTCTGAAAATCTCTTCCACTCTCTTCTCGCTTTCTCCATACCACTTGGAGAGCAGCGCAGATCCTTTGACTGTGATGAAGTTGGCCTCGCTCTCATTGGCCACCGCCTTGGCCAGCATGGTCTTGCCAGTTCCAGGCGGTCCGTAAAGCAAAATTCCCTTGGGGGCCTCTATCCCTAGGCGACGGAAACTCTCGGCGTTTCTAAGCGGCCACTCTACCGCTTCCACAAGAAGCTGCTTGACGTCTTCCAGGCCGCCAATGTCCTCCCAACTGACATTGGGAACCTCAACCAAGATCTCCCTCATAGCCGACGGAGAAACCTCTCGCAGTGCCGCCTCAAAGTCGTCCTTTTGCACGATGAGCCGGTCTAGGATCTCTTTGGGAATGGTGGGCTCTTCCAGATCTATCTCCGGCAGAATGCGGCGCAGAGCATTCATAGCCGCCTCCCGCCCCACTGCCGAGATATCCGCGCCCACGAATCCGTAGGTTCTCTTGGCAAAGTCCTCCAGGACCACATCCTCGTGCAAAGGCATGCCGCGCGTGTGAATCTGAAAGATCTCCATACGCCCTTCCATGTCAGGAACGCCCAGCTCAATCTCCCGGTCGAACCTGCCCGGCCGGCGAAGAGCCATATCCAGCGCCTCGGGCCGGTTGGTGGATCCGATTACTATTACGTTCTTTCTCTCTTTCAGGCCGTCCATGAGCGATAAGAGCTGAGCCACAACGCGCCTTTCCACTTCACCTGTGACATCGCCGCGCTTGGGTGCGATGGAATCCAGCTCATCCAGGAAGATTATGGCAGGGGTGTTCTTCTCCGCCTCCTCGAATAGATCTCGCAGAGCCTTCTCGCTCTCACCATAGTACTTGGACATTATCTCCGGGCCGTTGATGCTTATGAAATAAGCGTCACTCTCATTGGCCACAGCTTTGGCAAGCATGGTTTTTCCAGTGCCGGGCGGCCCATGGAGGAGAACGCCCTTGGGCGGATCAATCCCCAGGCGGTCAAAGAGCTCGGGATGCTTGAGGGGAAGCTCAATCATCTCTCTGACCTTGGTTATCACCGGCTTCAGGCCGCCAACATCTTCGTAAACTACCGAGGGAACAGAACGCTGTGGCGTCTCTACTGCCTGAGGCAAAAGCTCAATATCGGTTCCTTCTGTGATCTTGACAATTCCGCCCGGGCTGGTGGAGATCACTCTCAGCTTGATCTCGCCCAGGCCAAAAGCTTGAGCCCCTAAAAAGCCGCGGAATATCTCCTCGAACATGGTCTCCCGGCCCATGGAGTCGGTGGGCGGCTTTCGGACGCTGGTGGTGGAGATGATATCTCCTTTTGTCAGCGGCCGGCCATTGAAGACCTTGGTGAGAACGTCCCCAGGAGCAAAGATCTGCATCCCTTGCGTGACTGGAGCCAGGGTTACATGCTTGGCCTCATTCCAGATCGCCTTCTTGACCTCTACATACTGGCCTATGCTCGTTCCGGCGTTGGATCTGATCAGACCATCCATCCTGATCATGTCAAGCCCCTGATCCTGGGAGTAGGCACTGACAGCCAAAGCCGCCGTTGACCTTGAACCTAACAGCTCAACTACATCTAAGGGACGTGCGCCTATTCTCTCCAGAAAATCCTCGCCAATCCTGACTATGCCTTTTCCTACATCGCCCTGATTGGCCTCGGAAACCTTCAGCCTGACGCTTTCTCCTTCAGTCATGTATTTCTTGCACCTGCTTTTTAGTATCAAGCCCTAAGCATCTTTGATCTGCAATTGTGATATTGATACCTATTTTTTAAGTAGTTTGCGCCAACGCCTCGCATTGCTATTAGCGTTTCTGCTCTACTCGAAGGATATATCTCTGAAGAGCGCTCATTGCAGCTTGCAAGGGAGCTGACACTATCATGCAAGGTATCAAAGACAAATTCCCCCATCTTCCCGAAAGGATCTCAGGACTGCGAGAGCTGGCCTACAACCTCTGGTGGAGCTGGCATCCCGAGGGCCGGGCGCTCTTCAAGCTCCTCAATCGCCGGGGCTGGTATCTGAGCAATCACAACCCTGTGAAGATGATCAACCGCATGGACGAAGGTGCTCTGCAGGCAGCCGCATCCGACCATCACTTTGTGAGGCATTACGAGTCTGTAATGACCCGTTTTGAGAGCTACATGGACCCATCCGTCGGCTGGTTTTGCAGCCGGGTAGCAGAGCCGCAAAAGTGCCGGGTCGCCTACTTCTCGGCTGAATACGGCCTGCATCATGCACTTCCCTTTTATGCAGGGGGCCTGGGCTTTTTGGCGGGAGACTTTCTCAAGGAGTGCAGCGACCTGGGGCTGCCTCTTGTGGCTGTAGGGTTCATGTATCCACAAGGATATCTCCGCCAGATGATCTCGCCGGACGGCTGGCAGATGGGAGCCTGCGAGATGATGGACCGGGAGAATGCACCAATTAGAAAGATGGAAGATGCTAATGGCGATCCGATCACCATAAAAGTGCCGATCATGGACCCACCGATCTATTTAGAGGTCTGGATGGTTCAGGTGGGAAAGACCAGCCTTTACTTGATAGATACCTCCAGCGAAGCCAACGATCCCTGGAATCGTGTCATATCCGACCGGCTTTATACCGGAGATCTGGAACAGCGCCTGCGCCAGGAGATAGTCCTGGGAATTGGCGGCGTGCGCATCTTGCGTCATCTGGGTGTGGACTACTCCGTTCTTCATTGCAATGAGGGCCATCCAGCCTTTGCCATCCTGGAGAGGATTAGGGAGAAGGTGGAAGAAGGTGCGAGCTATGCTGATGCCTTCGAGCAGGTTCGCAGTACCACGGTCTTCACTACCCACACGCCTGTTCCTGCCGGCCATGATGTCTTTTCCTTTAAATTAATGGACAAGTACTTCGGCTCATACCTTCCCACACTTGATCTCTCTCGGGATGAACTCTTTCGCCTGGGAATGAATCCGGCCAAACCGGAAGGCTTTAACATGACTGCCTTTGCCCTGCGCTGCAGTGCTTTTAGAAATGCGGTGAGCAAGAAGCATGGAGAAGTCAGCCGGGATATGTGGCAGCATCTTTGGCCAAAACTCGAAGTTGACAGAGTTCCCATTGAGCACATCACCAATGGGGTGCATGTTCCTACCTGGATTGACCGGCGTCTGGGTGATGAAATATTCAACCGCTACCTTGGACGAACCTGGCTGGAGGAGCACGACCAGCCGGCTATCTGGCAATTGGTCGATGAGATACCGGACAACGTTATCTGGGAGCACCATCGATTCATGAAAGAGATGGCGATTGGCAAGATAAGAGAAAGAGCCCGCAACAAGTGGCGCAAATCCGGTTCTGACCTCAACAATGTCATGGCCTCCGGGGTGCTGCTCGATCCGGCTGCCCTCACCTTGGGTTTTGCCAGGCGCTTCGCCTCCTACAAACGGCCCACGCTCCTCTTGCAGGATATGGCCCGTTTGGCTAGAATCGTGGGCGATCCCAGCAGGCCGGTGCAAATCATCTTTGCCGGCAAAGCTCATCAGGACGATCAGCAGAGCAAGCAGCTCCTGCAACTGGTCTTCAATGCCGCCAAGGACCAGTCCTTTGGAGGGCGCATCGCCTTTGTTGAGGATTACGACGAACTATTGGCGCAGTATCTGGTTCATGGCGTTGATGTCTGGGTCAACAATCCTCTGCCGCCAATGGAAGCGAGCGGAACGAGCGGCATGAAAGCCACCTTGAACGGCGTGCCTCAGCTTTCCATACTTGACGGATGGTGGATCGAAGGCTACAATGGAAAGAACGGCTGGGCTGTGGAGGGTGCAGGAGAGGGGCCGGACAGGGACGCACGAGACGCAGCGGCCATCTACGATCTGCTGGAAAAGGATATTGTTCCGCTATTCTACGATGTGGACGAGGATGGTGTCTCGCACGGCTGGGCTGCTATCATGAAGGAGGCTATCAAGATGGCCGGACAGGGCTTTTCCGCTCGCAGGATGGCCAAGGAATACACTGATAGGTTCTATAGAAAAGCACTGGAGTCGACCATGAAGATGGAAAGAGACGGGGTAAGAGAGAGCGCTAAAGGGGATATCTTTGGCGGGATCTAGACAAAGGGTTTATCTACCTTCATACCAACCTGGTTATTTCAAAGGTCATCACCATGATTTCTAAAGAAGATATTCAGAAGATTTTGAAGGGATATGATAAGAACGACCTTACCATTGCTACTATCTGCTCGCACAGCAGCCTGCAAATTTTTCATGGTGCGCGCATGGAGGGCTTCAAAACCATTGGAATCTGCATCGGGCAACCTCCTCGGTTCTACGATGCCTTTCCCTTGGCAAAGCCGGATAAGTTCTTCTCAGTAGAGAGCTATAAGGCACTCTTGGATTATGCCGATGATCTCGTAGCTGAGAATGTAATAATTATTCCGCATGGCTCTCTGGTTGAGTATCTGGGGATCGAGAAGTTTGAGTCGCTGGCCGTTCCCACCTTCGGAAACCGGCGCGTTTTAGCCTGGGAAAGCGACCGAGAGATGGAAAGAGAATGGCTTCTCAAAGCTGGGGTAAATGTTCCCATGCGGTTTGAAGCGGCTGAGGATATCGACCGGCCTGTCATCATAAAGTATCACGGTGCCAAAGGCGGGCGAGGTTTCTTCATTGCCAAAACCAAGGAAGAGCTGCTCTCGAAGATGAAAGCGGAGGAGAAGTACACCATTCAGGAGTTTATCCTGGGCACCAGATATTATATTCATTTCTTCTATTCGCCCATAAAACAGGAGGGCTACCAGCTTAGCAAGGGATCTTTGCAGATGCTGGGCATCGATCGGCGCGTCGAGTCCAATGCCGACGAGATCTTTCGCATAGGAAGCATGAAAGAGCTGGCTGAGGCTGGCATCTATCCCAGCTTCGTAGTCACGGGCAACCTGCCGCTCGTCCTTCGCGAGTCTCTTCTGCCCCGTGCCTTTGAGCTGGGAGAGAGGGTAGTGGAGACCAGCCTGGACCTCTTTGGCGGGATGATCGGCGCCTTCAGCCTGGAAACCATAGTCACTGACGAGCTGGAGTTCAAGGTTTTCGAGATCTCTGCCAGAATCGTGGCGGGCACCAATCTCTATATGAGCGGATCGCCCTATTCCGATCTCATCCAGCCCGGTCTCTCCAATGGCAGGCGCATAGCCCAGGAGATCAAGCTGGCCAACGAAAGGAACCTGCTGCATGAGATCGTTTCTTAAGGTCGTATCATAAATCTGAAAAGAAAGGCTTATCTTGGAGTGGTCAGAAGAGGTGCCAGTATGTCAGGCCTGATTAAGACCTTCCAAGAGGCCACACTGCTTCAGTGCGGCTTTTTAGAGAAGTTGCTGGATCTGGAAATGGCAAGCGTTGCTGCCTTTTCCGATTCCATGGTGGAGTTCTTGAGACCGTCGCCGGACAACAGGTTCGTCTACGGCATTGCAGCGGGCCGGTCCGCTCTCGCTCTTTACAGCTTCTTGCAGCTTATCCAAAACCACTTTGATAATGTATTTCCCTTCACCCTGGAAGATCCAGTGCAAAGGCACTATCGCAAGGGCAAGAATCTGGGGATTGCCATCTCCGGTTCAGGTGAGACACTGGCTGTAAATAAATATATTGATGATATCATCTCTCTGGGGGGTGATATCAAGCTGATAACTGCCAATGAGAATGGAACTGCGTATAAGATGGTGAGCGAGTACGAACGTGGTTCGGTTTTGGTCTTCACAGCCAGGACAAAACAGTCAACCGACAAGGATACGAGGTCGCGTCTCTCTCCCATGGGCACTGAGTTTGAGCTGCAAGTACTGGCCTTCTTAAATGCTCTATTTGCAGATATCCAGTCCCGGCTGAAGGGAGAATGCGATCCTGCCTGTCCGCAATACCGCTCTGCAATTAAGGACTTTGAAGAAAATGCCCGCCTCATCTCTCAAATGGACCCCGAGTATATGGAGCATTGGTTTGGCAGGCTGCTTCCCAGGAGCGGCAGATACATCATCGGCGGAGTAGGAAGGTCCGGCCTGGTGGCCCGCGCCTTTGAGATGAGGTTCACCCATCTCAATAAAATCAGCTACTGGGAGAGGGATTTCAATACGCCCAGCTTTCAGATCGGAGACGTTTACATTCCCATCACTGGGATCGGCAATACCTATGAGGCCTTGGAGGGAACTGTCACCGCTCTGAGCAAGGGAGCTGATGTGATGCCCATTACCGCCAATCCCTCCTCCCGGCAGGTCCTGATGCTTAAAAAGCATGGCAGGGAAAAGGACATCGCAGTGATACCTGTAAAACCGGAATACAGGGAGCTTTTCCTGGGAGACACCAGCTCCACCACCTGGCTGATGTCTGAATATACTAAATTCCGCTATCCCATA
>JAQTXY010000056.1 GCA_028688535.1 Methanothrix sp.
AACAAGAATTCTATTGATGAAGATAAAATTTATTTCAGGCTACATAAATTATTTGCGCCTAAGTTTAATTTTTCCTATCGAGGTGCTTATTATATAGTTTCCTTAGATATTGATGTATTACTAAACTTATGCAGGGAAAATAAATTAGATATGATTAATGATCTTGAATTGAGAGAAAGAAACAAGATAACAAAATATAAGAATCAGTCCTCGTTAGAAAATTGGGTGATCTAAAATCATGACAGAAATTTCAGAAAATGTTCTTAAAGGAGAGTCTACAAAATTATCGAAACATAATGGCATAATTAAAGATTATGATTTATTTATATTCTCATGTGGATGGGAATCTAGGTGTCTTGAAATAATGAATTATGATTCGCTGAGTTTTATTTTTGACAATGCTATGATTATTTCATTTATGTATAAAGATGGCATGGGTTACGAAGAAGAATATATGAAGAAATTGATCCTATTTGCAGAAGAAAAATCCACCAATGTTGAACGAATAGAATATTATCCAAATCGCTTAGAAATAATGGCCGAAGAAATATGCCAATCATTATTTAGGTTATATTTAGAACTAAAAAGACCACTCATCATCGGATATGATATTACTTGTAGCCCAAGATACATATTTTTATATCTCATGGCATTTTGTTTTAAATATAATATATGCAAAGAAATTTCTTTTTTTTATTCGGAGGGCATTTACGATACCAATCCCGAGAAATATATCCATACAAAAGGAAATTGGAGCATTTTAGAAATCCCTGGATTAGAGGCAAAAGAATTCGAAATAAATAAGAAATTATTTGTGATTTCAGCAGGCTGGGAAGGAAGTCGTTATAGAAGCCTTATTTCCAGATATGAACCTGACAAAATCGGTATTCTTTTGCCGGATCCAGGCTTTTCAGAAGAATATACACTTCAAAGTACTCGTGAATGTAAACCATTAATCAATGATTATAACATTCAAAGCAATTCAATAGTTAAAGCACCAGCAGGGGATGCGATTTATGCGTGGGATATGTTAAGGTCTCCTGTTCTAAATGGGAAATATTATCATATAGCATATTTAACATTTGGCCCCAAACCGCACGCATTAGCAATGGGCTTGAGGGGATTTGTTAATGATAATATATCAGTACTATATCGCATTCCAGATGGATATTATAAAATTGAAGTTAAGCCCAATGGCAATTTTTGGGAGTACGATATTAAAAATATATTATCTATATGATATATAATCTGCTATATTTAAAAAAAACAACATTTATCATTTGGAGGAGGAACCTAAAAGATGGATCTCGATAAGCTTGAGAGAGATGTCAAGCAAGAGGGCAACCGCATTGTACGAGTGAAGTATAAAAAGCGCTATTTGTCTGTGGAACTCTACCGTGAAGGCAGCTCTTCCTGGGCAAGGCCGCCGGGCGGGCCGGTGCCAAGAGCAAGTGGGAGATGCTGATGCTGCTCAGCGAGAGGGGGGTGCCTCTGGACTACACAGCCGATGATGCTAAGAAGGATCTCCAGACGCTTGAATCTGTTCTGGGAAGATAATTGCCATTCCATGCCTCCGACCGTAAGGTTAAGATCGCAGAGAAGGGCATGCTTTTCGTGCTGACTGGTTATCATAATATTAGGAACCTATCGGAGCGAGCAGGTCAATATCATGCGCGGAAAAATCTCATCCGGTCTCGGTCAGGCCCAGTACTTCCTCACCCGTGAGGGCTACAGCTGCCAGTTCGTGGAAAAACTCGGCTTCATCCCTTCCCCGGCACCCTGGATGTGCTCCTGGATGAACTCTTCCCGACTGAACTGCAGGCAATACAGATTGAGGGCTTCTCTGAGGAGGACCGCATTTTTGGTGATTGCAGATGCTACCCCATCAAGCTGAACGGCATGCAGGCCGCAGACGCGGAAGAAGCAGTGGCGGCCATCCGGGCCGGGCAGACGTGCGGGGTGGGCAAACGGACGCTGCCGCGCTTCTTTATCGGGAATACGGTGCAGTCGATATGATGGAATCGCAATTCAGACATTTCGTGCGCCGCACTCTAGCATGAATATATATTTTGAATTGGAAAAATTATGGTGTCGCCATACTCTATTTTTTTGTGTCGTAAATGAGATTGTTCGGCGTTTTGCATAAATTATTGGGTGCCTAGCATTTTGTTTTGCATCTCCCTCATCCGCTCTCGCCTCTCTCCGGCTGCGGCCCCCAGGGTCGCCAGCCCGAATGCCATAGGTCCTGGCGTTGCCTCCTTCTTCAGAGCAACCTCGATCTCACCGCAGGCCAGGCCCCGCAGCACCTCCTTGATATTTTCTATCTCAAACCGATCCTCGATGATCTCCCGAAAGCTCTCCCGCAGCACGGCAAACTCATCCAGCCTGCCGGCAAAACCGATGAGCATGTCTGCGTCAAACTGCTGACACCGAGCGCTTTTCTGTCGTCCCTTGTAGCTCTTCAGAATCATGAAGGAGCGGGTGGCATTGATGCGAAAGACGCTCTTTAGAAGGCTCGTATTCTGCAAAGCCCGGTAGAGTAGCTGCTCGCAGTTCTCCTCCCGGATGGAGCCGATGATGGCCAGTAGATTCACCTTGCAGGAAGCAGGAAGTGCGAGCACAAAGCCCGAGTCGGCGGTGGTGATGCAGATGTCGCTCACCCGCTGCCGTGCCAGGAGGTAAGCTGCCATCCGGGCTAGCCCCTCGTTGAAGCGCAAGCCGTAGCCTGAGAGGAAATAGAAGATCCTGCGGCCAGCCTCCTGGTCGAGGCACTCTTGCACCACTATTCGGCAGTTGGTGGGAACCGCATCTTCTCCCAGAAAGCCGATCTGCTGATGAAATATCTCAAATATGCTGCGAGCACTGTTCTCGTCGATGGGGTACTGGCTTTGCAGCCAGCGAATAATGGCGATGCTATTATTATTACACTCATTATTATCACTATTATCAAAGCCCACTAGATCGTCTTTCTGTTGGCTTTTCATCATCCAGAGAATATCGTTTTTGAAGGAGAGTATGCTCCTCGCCAGGTCAAAGGATAAGGGCAACCTCTCTGAGGACCAGGTGGGTATATTAGGGCGGCCAGCGGCTGCATCCACATAGATCTTGCCGCCTCTGCGATAGCAGAAGGAATAGGCCCCTCCGCCTATGGAAAAGATATCCCCTTTGTCCAGCTTTTCCATGTATTTCTCATCCAGCCTCCCCACAAAGCGGCCTTCCCGGGTATGCACATCGCAGGTGAACTGGTCGGGTATCATGCCCGAGTTAGTGTAGTAGATCATGCGAGAGCTGCCGCCCCTCGTTCCTATCATCTTCTTTTCGGCATCGTAGCGAATCTTGGGGTATATGCGCCTCTCCTGCATACCATCATTAGCTGCAGAGAGGTAGAGCACAGCACTCATCAGCTCCTCTTGGCTCAGGTTCCTGTAGCAGTAGGATCTCCTCACCACTCGCAGAACTTCATCGACAGACCATTCTCTCTCCAGCGTCATTCCCAGCAGGTGCTGGCAGAGGGCATCCAGGGCATTTTGAGGAATATGAATTCGGTCCACATCCCCGGCTTTGGCCCTCTCCAGCATCACAGCGCACTCCATCAGCTCCTCTCTGTCCAGGACTATTATCCGGCCTTTTACGACTTTGTTCAGGCTATGCCCTCCTCTGCCGAAGCGCTGCAAAAGCGCGGCCACGGACTTTGGCGAGCCGATCTGCAAGACGAGATCGATATAAGGCATATCGATGCCCAGCTCCAGGGAGGTAGAAGAGCAGACCACTTTCAGCATCCCTTGCTTAAGACGGCGCTCCGTATCCATCCTTCCTTCCCTGCCCATGGAGCCGTGGTGGCAGGCGGAGTTCTCGGTGCTATAAAATTGAGGAAAACGCAGCTTGAGATTCTGGAGCACCCTTTCAGCGCCATTGCGACTGTTGGCAAAGATGAGGGTGCTCCGATGCTCCTGGATATGGCGGTGGAGCAGATCGTAGAGCCGGTCGGACAGCTCTTTTTGATCGGCAAGGATGAGATCGGGCACTGGGCAGAGCAGGCGTAAATCGAGGCGGCGGGAGAAACGGCAGTCCACCAGCTGCACAGGACGATAGTTCCCCGCCAGAAAGTCGGCCACCTCTTGTAGCGGCTCAATGGTGGCCGAGCAGCCGTTACGAACGAAGCTTCCTGTGAATGGGTCGACTGATGAGGGGTTTTTCTCCTGTAATTTTCTTGCGCCCTCTTGCTCAAATTCATCCTGGCCGATCAGCTCATCGCTTTCTTCCAGCTCTCGTTTCAGTTCCTCCAGCCGTTCCAGGCTGAGGGAGAGATGCACGCCCCGCTTGGAGGCGGCCAGGGAATGAATCTCGTCTACGATGACCCAGCGCACCGTTCTGAGCTTCTCCCGAAAGCGGGGAGAGCTGAGGAGAATGGCCAGGGACTCAGGAGTGGTGTTGAGAATATGCGGCGTCCTCCTCAGCATGCGGGCCTTCTCCTGAGCGGAGACGTCCCCATGCCGGATAGCGTGCCTGATCTCCTGTACTTTCAGCCCTCGCTCCTCTGCCAGGGCCTGCATCTGCCGGAGGGGCTGTTCCAGGTTCTTGTGAATATCATTGGCCAGAGACTTTAGAGGAGAGATGTAGAGGCAATAGACCGTATTATCAAGCTCACCTTTGGTTGCCATGATGAAGAGCTGATTGATGATGGGGATGAAAGCAGAGAGAGTCTTTCCTGAGCCGGTGGGCGAGCTGATGAGCACATTTTTGCCCTGGGCGATGAGGGGCACTCCCTGGCGCTGAGGCGCTGTGAAGAGACTGCCCTCTGATCGGAAAGAGGAGAGCCACCAATCCTGCACTATGGGGTGAAAGAGAGAAAGGAGAGCGGTGTCTTCGGGAGAGATCGGCGAGGTGGCGGGAGGGAGGAAGGGCATTTGCGAGGTGATTGCAGAGGATGAGAAATAGTTCTTTCGGCTTTCGGCAGTTATTATGATGATTAGATAATAGAAAACCGTTTGGTCAAATCCTATCTATCCTATCAAGCCATCAAAAAGAAATGGCTTTATGCTATGTCTTAACAATGGACCGTCCATCAATCTTTCTCACCTAATAGCGGATCTTGCCTTCCATTCAGTGCAAAAGCCTCCTCCCTCTCGATGCATGTCGGGCAGCTGCGGCAGGGATGCTCCTCCCCACGGTAGCAGGACCAGGTCAGCTCGTAGGGCACCTCAAGGGCCAGGCCCATACTCACGATCTCTGCCTTGCTCATATCCACAAATGGAGCCTGCAGCTCTACAGGATGCCAGGCAGTAGCCAGGCGAATGGCAGGACGCAGTGCCTGCACAAATTCCGGTCGGCAGTCGGGATAGATAGTGCTGTCATTTTTATGAGCCGCATAATAGACTTCAGGAATCTCATGAGCCTCAGCGTAGCCTGCCGCCACAGAGAGCATGATCATATTGCGATTGGGTACCACTGTCTTCTTGGCGGCCTCCTCGGTATAGTGGCAGCTAGGCACATCCTTTCCACCAAGAAGCGCGCTGTCACCCAAGAGAGAGGCGAGCGAGCTTAGATCGATGATTTTGTGTCTGATGTGCAGCCTTTCTGCAATAGCTCTGGCGCATTCTATCTCTTTCTTATGCCTCTGGGCGTAGTTGAAGGTGAGAGCCGTCACCTCATAGCCGTCTGAGAGCATCTTGTAGAGCAATGTGGTCGAATCCACTCCCCCGGAAAGAATTAAAACGCCTCTCATTTATTCCTCCTCATACCTGGTCATCCCGCGGGAATGATTTCAACGCCGCGGCCAGCTCATCTATTCTCACAGGTTTTCGGATGTAGTCATCCATGCCGGCATCAATGCACATCTCCCTGTCGCTCTTGAAAGCGGCAGCTGTCATGGCAATAATCCTGGGGCCGTCCGGCCACCTCTTTCGAATCGCTTTGGTAGTTTCCAGACCATCCATCTCCGGCATCTGCACATCCATCAGTATCACATCATATCTATGGCTTTCCAGGGCCTGCAGGACCTCCTGGCCATTGCCGGCCACATCTCCCATTAGCCCCAGCTTGGCAAGCATATGCAGAGCAACTCTCTGATTAATCGGGTTGTCTTCAGCCAGCAATATGCGCAAGGGAGGATCCAGGTCTTTGTGAGAAACAGCCTTTATGCAAGAGGCTCTTTTATCATCATAATTGGGGGTAATATGCGTCGGATGCACCTTGATTGTGAAATTAAATATTGAACCTATTCCTGGCCGGCTCTCAGCCCAAATCTTTCCGTTCATCATCTGCACGAGCTTTTTGCTTATCGCCAGACCCAGGCCGGTGCCTCCGTACCTGCGTGCCGTTGAGGCATCAACCTGACTGAAGAGCTGAAATAGGCGATCCGCTTTATCATCCGGAATTCCAATGCCCGTATCTTTTACTGCAAAATGAATCTCATAGCTGCCATCATCCTTCTTCCTTCCAGAGACAAAGATGGATATGCAGCCTTTTTCCGTAAATTTAACGGCATTGCCTATCAAATTAACTAAGACCTGGCGAAGACGGGCATAGTCACCTAAAACCACATCAGGGATATTGTGCTCGATTTCATATTCCATCCCAAGGCCTTTTTTCGCAGCATTTTCAGCTCCAAGCTCAATAGATTCCTCAATACACCTTTGCAAACTGAAGGGCTGATGCTCCATTTCCATCATCCCTCCCTCGATCTTGGAAATATCAAGAATATCGTTAATAATGTCCAGAAGAGCTTCCCCGCTGCTGCGTATGGTTTCAACGTAATCCTTCTGTATGGCCGTGAGCTCCTCGTCCAATAGGAGGCAGGTCATGCCGATCACGGCATTCATAGGCGTTCGAATTTCATGGCTCATGTTTGCCAGGAAATCCGATTTTGATTTTGTCGCTGCCTCGGCGACTTCCTTGGCAGCTCGAAGCATATCCTTGGCCCGCTTGCGCTTTGTGATATCTTCAACAGTGCCGTCATAGTGCAATCCGTCCTCATCCTGCACTATTCTGGTGTTCATGGAGACCCAAAACTTCGTGCCGTCTCTTCGCTGCACCTCAAGTTCGAATCCTTCCAGATAGCCCTGTTCGATGATTTGCTTTATGGCTCGCTCCCTATCTTTAGGATTGCTATAGAGCTGCTGGCCTATATCGGTAACGCAAGCTATCATCTCTTGCGGGCTGTTATATCCAAAGAGCCGCGCAAAAGCCGGATTCACACTCAGATATCTGCCTTCAGGTATACTCTGGTATAAACCAAGTATCGAGTTTTCAAAGATATTATGATACTTTTCCCGGCTTCTTCTCAATTCATCCTCAGCAAGTTTGCGCTCAGTGATGTCGCGTATGGATTCAATCACTCCGATGATATTTCCTGATGAGCTATAAAGAGGCGCGGCTTTGCCCCAAATGTAAGAGCCCTCCTTTCCGAGAGAGGCGATATATGCTTCGCCGCTAATGCTATTGCCATCCCTTTGAAGATTCGAATATGTTGCTTCAATTTCAGGATCTCGTTTTAAAGCCAGATCTGCTAAAGTGGGTCGCCTAACTCCATAGATATGCAGTGCATACTCATAATTGCCTTTGCCAAGAATATCATGGGCCAGGGTTCCAGTCAGCTCTTCCATAGCCTTATTCCAGGCGATTACGGTGCCACTGAGATCTATGGCCAGGATAGCATCGGGAATAAAATCTATGATTTCTGCTGGTCGGGCTTTTTCGATATACGTATTTTTTCTAATCATTATCTTCTCGATCCGGTTTTCCTAATGATGTTACCAGAATCTTATCGACTTTTCTCTCATCCATATCCACAACCTCAAAACGGTAGCCACCCCACTCGAAGTGATCGCCTGTCGCTGGTATCTTCTCCAAATGCGTCATCACAAATCCGCCCAAGGTTATGTATTGACTTTCTTCCTCCTCAGGCAGCCCTGCCGGATCAACCAACTCTTTGAAGTCATCTACCGGCAGAGATCCGTCCACCAGCCAAGAGCCGTCCTGCCTCTTCACTACTTGTGGCTCTGCCAGCTCATCAATGTGCGGTATGTCTCCCACCAATCCTTCCAGGAGATCTACTAAAGCCACTATTCCCTGCACCGATCCGTACTCATCCAGAACAATGGCCAGATGAATTCCCGTCTGCTTGAATTTCTCCAGCACCTTAAGAGCCCTCATGCTCTCCGGCACAAAAAGCGGCGGCAGGAGAGACGCTTTAAGGTCAACCTTTTCGTCGGATAATTTGCAGCTGAGCAGATCCTTGGATTGGACTACTCCCAGGACATTATCAAGCTTATTGCGACAGACCGGGAACATGGAGAATGCTCCGCCGGCAATCTTTCGACAAATCTCTGCTGCGCAGTCGTCGATGTCCAGCCACACGATATCCCCTCTAGGAGTCATGATGGAGTTTACTCTCCGGTCCCCCAGGGAGAAGACCCTCTCCATAATTTCCTGCTCCTCCTCCTCGATCACACCTGCCGTCGTTCCCTGGTCGATCAGGATACGAATCTCCTCTTCGGTCACAGCAGGCTCGGTGTAGGCCTTCACACCCAGAACCCTCAGCATCAGATCGGTGCAAAAGCTTAGCAGGATAACCGCAGGAGAAACAAGACGGGAGAATGCTGCTAATGGGGCAGCAGCGAGAGAGGCGAAGCGCTCCGAATTGCTGAGCGCGATTCTCTTGGGGACCAGTTCGCCAATAACCAAACTGAAAAATGTGATCATCAGGACGACGGCAACCAGGGCCAGGCCGCTGCTGTAAGGAGACAGAGCC
>JAQTXY010000057.1 GCA_028688535.1 Methanothrix sp.
CTCGCCGGAGAGGCAGGAGCAGCTTCTGCGAGAGATCGACCGGGAGCGAGCGCTGCGGCCTTTGGAGGTGCAGGTCACCTGCGCCCCCCAGTATGCCCGCATAAAAAAGCCAGAAAGAGGCCGTGCTGGCGGCTGTCTGGCCGGCAAGAGCTTTGTCTTTGTCTCCCGAAAGGGCGATGTCTATCCCTGCGGCTATTTTCCTCTCTTGGTTGGGAACATCAGGGAAAGGAATTTTATAGAGATATGGGAGAATGCTCCTGAGCTGATGGCATTGAGAGAGAGAAGACTCAAGGGCAAATGCGGGCGGTGCAGCTACTCTGCGGTCTGCGGAGGTTGCCGGGCGCGGGCCTACGCAAATACCGGCGATTTCCTGGCAGAGGACCCTGCCTGTATCCTGGAAGTGTAACCATGGATGAGATTGATTTAGAGCTGCTCTCTGCCGTGCAGGACGGTTTTCCTATAACGCCCAGGCCTTTTTCGGATTTGGGTGCGGCTACGGGCCTTGATGAGGAAGAGGTGATAATGCGGATGGCTGGCCTGCAGAAGGATGGGCTGGTACGCAGGATCGGCCCGATTCTCGATCTGCGCAAATTGGGCAGGAGTGGAATGCTGGCTGCCCTCAAGGTATCGCGAGAGGAGGCTGACCGTGCGGCTCAAATTATCAACGAGTATCCAGAGGTCTCGCATAACTACTTGCGACCGGATGAGAGCGGCTACAATCTCTGGTTCACCGTCTCTGCCTCAGAGGAGAGAATCCAGGAAATATTGCAGGAGATCAGAACCAAGACGGGCCGAATGATGCTGGTGTTGCCTACACTGCGCATATTCAAAATCGGCGTTAAGTTTGACATTATTTGATAAGACGGATAGTCAAGGAGCGGATATATTACGGCTAAACCAATTCTGATGGACTTTTATGCGGACTGGTGCGGACCATGCAAGATGCAGGGCCCCATCTTCGAGGATTTGGCTAAAGACTACAGCGATAAGGTGGAGTTTAAGAAGATCAACGTGGACAAGGAGGGCGATCTGGCTGCGGAGAAGGGCATCATGGTTGTGCCCACCATCATACTGGAGAAAGACGGCATAGAAGTGCAGAAGTGGATGGGCGTCACCTCCAAGGAAGAGCTGATAAAAGCTATCAATAAAGTTCTGTAGTGAGCGGCAAAAAATGCCAGCACGGTTAAATGGGGTGTTAGAAGGATAATGGCGGGCGGTGACTATTGCCTGGAGGCAGTGCGCAGGATTAACAGCCGGGGTGGCATTGCGCCTCATCTCGCCCTGCGCTTCGACTCTCATCTATTTTCCATCGACACCAGCCGCGCACCCAAAGCCAGTGTGCAGCCCGATGCCTATCTCATAACTCATGCCCACAGCGATCATTACGGAAAATCGGCCATGAACTCCCCTCGAGCAGTGGCCTCAGTGCAGACGGCACGCGCTTTGGAGATTCGTTATGACCGAGAGTACAAAGGCCGCACCTTTGAGGTTGGGAGAAGCATTGTTATCGATGATGTGAGGGTGGACACACATAATACCGGCCATACCATTGGCTCTGCCGCTTTCTCCTGGCAGACGGAGACTGGAGAGAAGGTGCTGGTGACCGGGGATGTAAAAGACTACCATCATCTTCCGAAATGCGATTTTCTGGTAACGGAAGCCAACTACGGCGATCCTTATGACCCTTCCTGCATCTTTGAGGATGATCTGGCCGGCTTTTCTGAAGCCCTGGAAGACGGGGCAAGCTTTGGTGCCTATGCCTTCGGCAAAGCCCAGCGGGCGGTGGCTCTCATGAGGGCCATGGGCTACAAGGATGAGATCGGCATGGATGAGAAGAGCCTGGTTTTGACGCGAGAGCTGATGAAAGATGCTGCCGGGCCGCTCACGCAGGTAAATGGGGGCATATCCAATGTGGTAACCCCCTGGAATTTGCATCAGGTGCACTGTCGCAACAAATACTTCCTCACCGGAAGAAGGGATACGTCTTACCCCACCATTCAACTCTCAGATCACCTGGATTTTCGCGGCCTGATGAAGATGATCGAGCACGTCTCGCCCAAGGAGGTCTTGGTCTACCATCCCGAGGGAGAGAGAGCCAGCTTGCTGGCGCACCATTTGCAGGAGTGCGGCCTGGAGACGACATCGTTGGACCTGATTGAGAAGTTCGTACGATAAATATAATTAATTCTACAACATCTCAGAGAACTTGTAATTTAGTCCTGTGCTGATCCGGAAAAGCATTTTTAAAGCAGGCAGACACAGAGTTATCTCTTGAATGATTTCTGTCCCCCTTACGTCGATGTCAGAGGGGACTGGTAAAATTAGGAGGACGCGATATTGGTGGACCTCTTCGGTAAGAAGAAGCTGGAAGATCGCATTGTAGAGCTGCAGGCTGCACTGGCAGAGCTAGAAGGCGAGAAGGAGCAGCTCCTGCGAACCCTGGAGAAGCGGGACGAGAAGATATCCAAACTCTCCTCAGCCAATCAGGAGGCAAATCTGGCCCTCAAAGCAGCGGAGCAAAGGGCGGCAGCTATCTCCTTATCCCCAGCTACGGTGCAGTCTGCTGCTGATGCCAGCGAAGGGCAAAAGCCGAAGGGAAAATTGCTGAGCCTGCGAGAGATGGACCTGCTTCAAGAGAGGCTCAAGGCCTGCCGCTCTCCCAAAGATGATCTCCTGGCCTCCTATTACCCAGGGCCCGTTCCAGAGGATGCCGGCCTTCCCCAGCAAATAAAAAAGGCTGCAGCTGCCATTAAATCCAAGCGAGGCGGAATAATCCTGCATAGTCCCCCGCTCTTCACCCTGCTGCTCGTCCCGCCTTTTCCCATCCTTGAGAGCCTTACCAGGGAAGGGAGCGCCTTTGCTCTCGATCCCCTGGAGGAGATGATGGACACGCCCGTGCTCGTCGTCTCTGCTCATGCCGGAGAGACATTCTTGGGGGTGGCCTTAAGCCGGGATGGCTTTATGGCAGAAGAGATTGTGGAAAGCTCGGTAATGGGAAAGCACTCCAAAGGCGGCTGGAGCCAGAAGAGGTTTGAGAGGCTGCGTGAGGAGGAGATCAAGAGTCATGCAGATCTTGTAGCGGAAAAGCTGGCTGCATTGCTCGGCAAATATAAAACCCTCCTCAAGTATGCCGTGCTTTCCGGCGATGAGAGCCTCATCCGCCAGATTGCGCCCTCAATTGATCTGCCGCGGGTAGAGAGAGCGCTTACGCTCCGCGAGGAAAGAAAGACAAAGGAACTTCTGGAAGAGGTTTATGGCTTCGCCTGCTATAGAATTGATATCTAGACAGGATTTTTGGAAGGGCGCAAAATGAGCGACCAAGCTATGGAAAATAGAGAGAAAATCAATCCGGAGGAGCTTGCCCGTGCCTGGGACTGGCATGTGCGAAGAAAGGCGGCCTGGAGCGCGGACACTCCCGAGATGATCCTGGATGAACTATCCAAAGATAAGGTGCAGTGGGTGAGGGAAGCAGTCGCTGGCAATGCCCGTGCATCGCCCCAGGCCTTGGCCCGGCTGGCTGAAGACAGTTCCGGATATGTGCGGGCGGCGGTGGCATTGAATCGCCGCGCCAGCAGCGAGCTATTGGAGATGCTGGCTTCTGACGAGATGGTGGACTATGACGGCACTTTGCACAAGAACCGCTATCTTGTAAAGGAAGCTGCGGCAAAGAGCCCCAATATCAATTCCCGGACACTGGATTATCTTGCCCGCGATAGCGATGAGCATGTTAGAGCTGCGGCTGCGAACAATCCCCTTCTGTCCGCAGAATTGATGAGCAGGATGGTCAAGGACGTATTTTGGGAGGTGCGAAACAATATTGCCTGCAACCCATCCACCCCGGAGGATCTGCTCATTTACCTCTCAGCCGACAGGATCATGGATGTGCGGATGACGGCGGCGCAAAACCCCCGCACGCCCGCACAGGCGTTGGCCACCCTCGCAGCCGACAAGAGCTGGGAGGTCAGGGAGGCTCTGGCTCGCAATGAAAAGCTGGATGGCAGGATACTGGATGAGCTTGCCGGGCACTGGTCCTGGATGGTGCGGGCGGCGGTGGCGGAAAACCCCAACACATCCGCTGAGACTCTGAAACGGCTGGCCGAGGACCAGGATCAGAGCGTGCAGAAGGCGGCGCGGGGGAGGATGGTTTAGGAGATTTCGAGCTGTCTTTGGAAAGAGATTCTTTGAAAAAAGATTTATCCTGACGATTTTAATATATGCCCATGAGACTCACTTGGTTTTTTGCTGTTTTGTTGGCCATGATAGTCATCGCTTCTGGGCAGGCTATCGCCGTTGCCCCGTCTGGCTCCTCAAAGGTAGCTGATAATGCAACCACTATACGGTTCGTATTTGACAAAGATTATGGTCCCTTCACCTACGAGGATAACGGTTCAGTCCGGGGCTTTGAGCTGGATCTATTGAATTTGATAGGCAAGGCGGAAGGATTTTCTGTGACGCCGCAGCCTATGATCTGGGCTGATGCACAGCTATCCTTCCAGAAGGGAGAAGCAGATGTCATTGGTGGATTCATCAAGACAGAAGAGAGACAAAAGCTGTACAACTTCACAAAAAGTCCGCACGGTACCTGGGACATAATGGCCTTCGTCAGGGATGATAGTGATATTAAATCTGCATCCATGCTGAAGGGCAAAAAGGTTGCTGCACAGAAGGGAAGCGTTTCATATAGCATCGTGAAGAATCTGACAGGCGTTCAGCTTCTAGCTTATGATTATGAACAGGAATGCCTACAGGCACTGCTTCAGGGTGAAGCGGATGCATTCGTGTGTGGAAGCTCATCTACCTGGTTTAGGATAAAGCAGCAGAATATTTCAGGCATAAGAGCACTGGCCACGCCATGGGAGATGCACTCACTGTACTTTGGAGTCAGGGACAGAGAGCTCAAGAAATCTCTCGATAGAGGAATGGATATAATCGAGCAGGATGGAAGATACGACCAACTCTATCGCAGGTGGTTTGTGCGAGAGCTTGATGAGCCAGAAATTTCTGCACTGGTGAACGCTTCTCGCGAGGCAAGTCTGAACGCCTATGCTCCGTATTCGGGCTTCGCTGTAGGTGCGGCAGTGCTAACCGACTCGGGCAGAATCTATTCCGGCTGCAACATAGAAAATGCGCTCTACGGCTATTCCACCAGCGCGCTAAAGGTCGCAATCTTTAAGGCGATCTCAGATGGAGACGGCAATATCCGGGCGGCTGCTAATTTTCTGCCTGATGGAAGGACAGTTGCGCCCGCGGGAGACGAACGCCAGATCCTCTTTGAGTTTAACAGAGGAACTCTTGTAATCCTCGGTGAGAATGGAAATTACGAGACAAAAATGGTGTCGGAGATATTCCCTTACGCATTTGAAATGAGAAGCTGAGCAAAGCTACTCTAATTTTAATCATCTAATCCTGATTTTGCTATCTGTCTAGACTCTCTGCCAATGAGATCCAGAGTAGCTCTGAGGCTTCTCCCTGGCTGCCATCTCGTCATTGGAGAGAACTTCCAGAACAAGGGTGCCGTATCCAGCAGCATTGCCCTTTGGAACATCAGAGTACTCAAGAGTGAGCACGCAATTGCTGAGAATTCCACGAGCGGCATTGGACCAGGTAGGTTCTGTTGCCGATCTCTCTGCGCTCCACCAGATAATATGCCCTTGCTGTGTGATGTAATAAATTCCACCATCATCGCAGCTCCAAGTCCCTGTGAGGTCCAGTCCAGTCAGATCTTCAGGGCACCACTTGCATCCAGAAGCAGATGGACCTGTATCATGAGATGGCTCAACGCCTTGAGATGATCCCGTCGCCTGAGAGTGTCCCATGCCATCCTCGCCCTCTGGTGGTCTGGGCACATAGATAGGCTCGGATATCTCCTCAGATCCACCGGGAGGTGTCCAGAAGAGCTGCAATGCGATCTCTTGTCTCGGTCCCTGGAAGTAGTCTACCTCAATTGAATGCTGGCCGCTGGCAAGATAGACGTCCCCCGAGACGCTTCGTGTCGCATGGATGCCATCATTGTCAATAATCATCTTGCCATCGATAAGAAGGCGGGAACCGTCATCAGAAACAAGTCTGAATGCGTAATCCCCCTCCATATCAACATTGAAGACCCCAGTGTATCTTATGGCAAACCACTCAAACCGATCGGTGACTCCAGGAAAACCGGCAGTAAATGAACGCGTCGGTATGTCCAAGACTCTTGTGTATATGCTTCCTACCGGAGTCAGGCTTGAAAAATCCGGAAGGGACGATGCACTCTCTGGTAGGTAATAGATATCACCCTTTAAAGAGACTGAATCCAAGGTTGCGGATCCAAAGGGATTTTCGCTGCTCTGCCCCATTGCTGATATACAAAGCACATTTGAAACAATCAAGATTTGAACTAACCAAAATTTCATTATCACACCTAATCATCCTTATTGATTATTAATCAGAAATAGTTTATGGATGTATTCACGAATAATGCTCCCCCAATTAATTCAAAATCTCCCCAACCGCCTGGCGTAGAACTTTTTCGTTGTCGTACTCCTACACAATTCGTTCCAGATCAGCCCGCGGCAACTCCGATAACCTTCGGGCCTTCTCCGTCAGAATGGGCAGCGTCCTCAGTATGTTGTCCACGATGCTCATTGTGGCCTTTCTTGCCGTCCGGGAAAGGAAATTGAGGTCAATGGCGATCACCTTCTTTCCCATGGCCACCAGTGCCTCGCAGCGGTCGCCGTCTTTTAGGGAATGGGGGGAGATTGTTGATGCTATAATTTGACAACAGGCCAAAAATAGAGCCTATGAATTTTGCTCGTAAGGCAAGTCATATCATGCTTCTTGAAGATCATCAATGAGCTGAAGACAGGAAAAAGCCCTCTCCCGGTAGGGTGCAACATCGGCAGTAAGCAGCGTTTTCTTGATCTCACGAGCGGTCAAGTTGCTATAGCCAACTTGATTCATCGCATCAACGAGTGCATGGATGTGTTTTGCCGTGTCGCAGCCGACCTCCAGAACCCGCGATGCGGGTGTGATGGAACAGAACGATTGCAGCTCGGCGATCACATGTTCGCTTACCCGTCGGGTGCGAGAGTATGCGTCGGCTATGGCATCGTAATCCGTCTTGATCATCTATGCCAACTTTCTCGCTTTTATGCACATGAATTGGGGAAATTTCATGAGACTCTCATATTTTTCAAGGCTAAACGCTCGAAAATCTTCCGTGGGCTTAGGCTCTAATACAGTCTCAATTAAAAATCCATTTTTCGATAATGCCTCGCAGATAGTGCCCAGACTGTGGTAATAACCGGGCATGAGCACTTTTTTCCCAAATCCCGTCCAATAGCAGCTTATTTCTTGGGTCTCAAAATAGTTCTCCAATTTGAAATATCGATAGGAAGAAAAGGGATGATCCGTAGAGAAGACAAACCAGCCTCCTTTACGAAGAAGCCTGTGAAACTCAGCAAAGAGCGCTTTTTGATCGCGCACATATCCTACTGCCAGAGTGCTCAGGATTCCATCAAACGAGCTATTATCGAGAAATGGCAGGCCTTCTTCCATATTTGCATGATAGTATACTCCCTGATTCTCAGTCCGTTTGCGGGCGTGTGAGAGCATCTTTTCGCTTGCATCTATTGATACAACCTTAGCTCCTCGGTCAAGAAGCCACTTTGAGTATATACCCGGTCCGCATCCCGCGTCCAAAATCTTCCTGCCATCGACCTCATCTAAGAGAGACATAGTTGCCGGGCGTTCGTAATAGGCATTGTGGGGCTTTGTGTCAGCCTGAGCCGAATAAGCATCTGCCAATTCGTCGTATGCATCATTGGAGATTGAATGCTTCATGTAGCACCTCTATCGGTTAGTCGGGCCCCTCTCGAAACTGCCTTTCCAGGTGATCCCGTATCTCTGCCGCCGCCTGTCGCAGGACCTTTTCATTATCGTATTCCTGCACCATTCTTTCCAGATCTGCCCGCGGCTTCTCCGATAGCTGTTGGACCTTTGCCGTCAGATTCGGCACCGCCCTCAGAATATTGTCCACGATGCTCACTGTGGCCTTTTTCGCCGTCCGGGAGAGTGGATTGAGATCGATGGCGATCACCTTCTTTCCCATGGCCACCAGCGCCTCGCAGCGGTCGCCGTCTTCCAGAGGAATGAGGACCACATCGGCATCGTAGATCCCGCTCCTTGTCGCCAGCGCCCGGGCATGCTCCAGGCCGGGAACGGATGCATCGGGCTTTTCACCCAATACCTCTTTTGCGCCCTTCGCCCGCAGAAGGTCGGCGATCTTCTTCACCCTCTTCTCGGAGCGGTGGAAGAGGTTGACCTCCAGTGGGATGGCAAGCGCATAGGCCAGGGCCACCATCTCCTCTGCCACCAGGGCAGCTACATTGCCGTTGACGCTCAGCGCAGGCCGGCGCGCTAGCAGCAGCAGGGCGGCAGCAGCGGTTGTGGCCGCCTCTGCCGACGCAGTCGTCTTCTCGCCTAAAAGGTAGTCAAAACACTCGCCTCTACCCTGGGCAATGAGACCCTGGGTGCTGGTGTAGCCGTTCTTCACTCCCTGGGCCACGCGCTCGCGTGCCACTAATGAAGCATACCTGGGATGGGACTTGGGAATATCAGTCAAGATTGGCACCTCTTTGTGAGATTGTAGTAGTATGAACCTTGCCAAAGCCCTTGAGGGCCTCGGTCCCTGCTCCGCCAAAGG
>JAQTXY010000058.1 GCA_028688535.1 Methanothrix sp.
CGCCTTCAAAGATCGTTTGATGAAGAACACCGAGTTCTTCGAAGAGGTCAAGATCTCCGGCGTCTCCTACCTGGTTCCGCGGGCACTCAAGTTCGTGGATGTTACCGGGACATATACCGATCTAATCCTGAACTTTGATGAGGGCGCTGTAGTCCTGCCTACGCGAAGGAAGATGGCACCTCTTCCAGACAGCCCTGTGCCGACCGAAGAGAGCCGGACTGTAACATCGCGGGCAGTTGAAGCAGTTGAAGAATCTCCCCCAATTGCCGAAAATAAGACTGAAGATAAGGTGGCAGAAGTAAAACCACAATCTTATCCTCTGCACTTACCTGAGACCTTCGAGGAGATTTCTGCTGCATCGGATACGACTGAGGAAGCATCTCCCAGTAATGTCGCGGCCAAAGTTGTCGTGGCTGCCCCATCGCCGATAAGGGAGCCTGAGACGCCGCCAACGACCAAGAAGAAGATGGCAATGCCGCCAAGAACGGTCACATTATTTGGCGCGGCTATCTTGCTGGCTCTTTTTGCTGTTCTATTCATGTATGGCCCTACGTTGGTGGAGGAGCCAGTGCCGCCAACGTTCCTGGTCAAGTATTGCGCAAACCTCACTATTACCAATTCCAGCAACGAAAGTTATCTGGGCCTGAACATCACCAACCCTGACGCAATGGCTAATGATATGGAGATATCTCTGCCCCCGAATATCGACCAGAGCATCAGTGCTAGAGGTGGAGTGGTGACCATTTCCCATGGGGAGAATACTCTGGTGCGCATGAACTCCACGGGAGATGCCAGTGTGAAGATATATCTGCAGGGCAATTGGACCACAATTCCTGTCGGCCTAAGCTTCTACGCGCCGGATGGTTTCGACACCAACCTGCTGGTTCACGGACTGCCTTCCACTGTCACAAGCGGAAATGAGACATCTGTCTTGATGTTCAACTTGACTCGAGAAGGGGTAAGCTTTGAGCAGAGCTACACCCGGAAAAAATAGATTGGCGGTAATAGCCGATAACAAGGATGCAGATGAGTCTCTAAAAAGGGTAGTCGCTCTTGGAGCTTTTGATAAGAGCCGTAAGATAATAAAGCGAGAAAGCCATGTAGAGATTCCAGTCATCCGATCCGTCTCCGGCTATGAGCTTGTGATGCAGGAGGAGCCCGCTTTCTACAGGCAAAAGCCGGATCTCTTGCATGCCTTGCAAGGAAGGGTTCCCCAAGAGTGCATTCATCTCGTCCCACGTGGCTGGTTCTTGCTGGGTGATGTAATAGTAGTAAAGGTCCATTCTGACCTTAGGGCGTATGAGCACCTTATCGGCCAGGCTCTTTTAGACTTTTATCCTCGCTGCTGCACAGTATTAGCTGACGAGGGGATCGCAGGTCCCTTTCGCGAGCCCGTACGAAGGGTGATTGTCGGCGACAAAACCCAGACTGTGCATAGAGAAAATAGAGTGATCTTCAATCTGGATGCGAGAAAGGTGATGTTCTCGCCTGGAAACCTTATGGAGCGCATCAGAATGAGCCGTTTCGGCAAGGACGAGTATGTAGTGGACATGTTTGCCGGGATTGGTTACTTCACACTTCCTATGGCCGTCCATTCCCGGCCTAGGAAGGTATTGGCCATTGAGTTGAATCCCAACGCTTACCATTACCTCTGCCAGAATATCCGGCAAAACCATGTGGAAGATATTGTGGAGCCGATTCTGGGAGACTGCGCGAAGGTGACACCTGACGCAGTGGCCGACAGAGTTGTGATGGGAATGGTTCAGGTAACCGACCGGTATCTTCAAAAGGGAATTTCCGCTTTGAAGTCGGGTGGCATGCTACATTACCATCAGACCATTCCCAGCAGCATGTATCCGGCGGCTGCCATCCGAGATGTTATGCAGGCAGCAGCGGCATTAGGCTGCCGGGCTGAGATCCAAAGCCATGTGCTTGTCAAGAAGTTCTCTCCTGGCGTAGTTCATGCGGTAATTGATGCCCGAATCGATAGAGATTTCTAATCGGGGCGGTTATTTATCTCTATGATTGTCACCTGGCTGGGACACTCCTGTTTCTCCTTAAAGAGCGACGAAGGTCTTTCAATGCTGCTTGATCCATTTCATGAGAGCGAAGTGGGCTATGCTATGCCGCCAACAAGAGCGGACATTGTAATCATCAGCCACGATCATCTGGATCACAACAATGTCGACGCCGCGGGCAGCGGAGCAGAGGTGATCTATGGCCCCGGCGAATACATTTGCAGGGGAATGGAGATCCTGGGCATAAGGTCATTTCATGATGCGCAGAGAGGAAAGCTGCGAGGCATTAACACTATCTTCTGCTTCGCGCTGGATGGCATACGGGTCTGTCACCTGGGTGATTTGGGGCATACTCTGAGCCGGGCCCAGGTAAAAGACATCGGTAAAGTGGATCTGCTCTTTTTGCCTGTGGGTGGGAGATATACCATCGATGCCGTCGGCGCGAACAAGGTGATGAGCCAATTGCATCCGGCAGTGACTCTGCCCATGCACTTTCAAACACGGGCCTTGAGCTTTGAGCTTGATCGTGTAGACGATTTTCTCAAAGGTAAAAGGCCTGTAAAGTCGCAAGAGAGATTGATCCTGGCAAAAGAGGATCTTTCCGATGAAGGCAAGCTTGGCGATGACGCCCAGGTGGTGCTCCTCAGCTGTCCTGAGGCAGAAGGGCGGGTCGATCGATAGATTAATAACTACCTGCTGCAAGGGTAGAGGCGAAGCCCGGTAGTGTAGCGGTCAATCACAGGAGGCTCTGGACCTCCCCACCCAGGTTCGAATCCCGGCCGGGCTACTTTTCTAAAAGGCTATGTCTTAGATCTGGTTTAGAACGTTATCCATCATGTTAATCAAAAAAAATATAATATTATTTTGCGGGCTTGCCTGCCCCCTAAAAAGAGTAGAACTAAAATTGCGTTTCAGGGTTCGAGGTGATTTCTCTTCAGCTCGTCAATTGCATCAGGCGTGAGGCGGATTTCTGCTAATTGAATCGCGCCCATTGAAGAGATCATTCTGGTCATCATCTCCGATATGGTGCGTCCAATATCCTCTTCTTTGCTGGATAGCGCCATAGACAGGGCGCATCCCAGATTATAAGCGGTCCAGCTGGCATAGGTGAAATGAACCATAAGATCTTCTATTCCACCTTCAATCCAGGGGCCCTCTGAGTCTGGCCAGATCACCCTCGATCTGATGCTCCTGAAGCTCTGGATATTCGCCTCAAACTGAACTAGGCCATCTATCATGAATTCACATCCTGGCTCTCGTTGCCCTGACTATTATGACTATACTCTGTCCTCTTCGTTCCTATTTAATTTTTCCTTTTATACGTTTCAGTGAATATTTTATCAAAATAGTTCAGTCGTCTGAAGCAAAAATTTATATCCTATCACTAACGTATGGTTAGTATAGATAAGTGATCGTAAGGTGACATAAAATGTGGGACAAAAGATATCCGTCGATATTCGATATATTCGAGAGTTTTGCCAAGGGCTTTCCCTTTGAGAAAAAGGATAGATTCGAAGATGATTGGTTCAAAGGGCCCTTTGAGGATATGATCAAAAGGTTTGAGGAAGATATGCCTGCCGAGTTCAAGACCTTCGTGCGCGAGGAGGAAACGCCGGGAGGTGTATCCAGGCGATACGGCCCCTTCGTCTATGGCTTCAGCTATACGGCAGAGCCGGGAAAGGAGCCGGTCTTCAGCGAATTTGGCAACATCAAGCCTTCTCACCGGGGCATCGAGCCCAGCCGGGGGCGAGAGCCCCTGGTGGATGTCATGAATGAGAAGGAGAGATACAGGATCTTCGTGGAGCTGCCCGGAGTGGATAAGGATAAGGTAAAATTGGATGTGGCCGAGGACAGTGTAGAGATCAAGACCGATGACGATAAAAGTTTCTACAAGATGATTTATCTCGACTCTGCCGTTGATGCGGACAGTGCAAAAGCCTCCTACAAGAACGGAGTCCTGACTCTGGAGCTGGACAAGAAAGAGAAGCGAAAGGGAAAAGAGGTTACGATTGAGTGAGATTGCATAGGCTGATGAACCAGCTAGATGAAAGATCGGCCCACTGACCAATTGGCTCCGATTTTTCTTCATTTCCTCAGCTTATTTTCTCTTCGTATCAACTCTCTTGCGGTCAACAATCGCGAGCTGACTCCTTTTTTGTAGGCAAATGCCGAAATTGTGAAACTCTCTTCTGCAATTGCTGTTAGCTATTGCCTAATTGGAAATTATTTAGGACATAATTTTTCAGTAATTATCAACATCAATCTAATATGGCATTCATATGATTCAAGATTGGTGTTATAGTCTTCATAACACGCCAATGTGAAAAATAGCTACTTAAATGCAGAAGTCCAGGTATGCTACATGCAAAGGGTGAGTGGTGGCTTGGGGCAGAACCAAGAGGATGGATATGAAGACGATCGCTGCGTACTGTCCTGCCTGAATAAGTTGATGCACAACAAGTACGGTGACATAATTCTTCTTTGCAGCGTTACTGTGGCCTTTGGGATGCTGCTGGCAGTCTCAGCATCCGGCTGAGACAATGCTTGCGGCAATTATGCCTTCACGAGATCTATTTTTCCATAACAAAGATTAAATCAACGCCGGTTCTCTAAAATCATAGCGAGGATTGGCATGGATAAGAATGAGTTGGTAAACGAACTCGCCAGGAGGCGCGGCTTTCTCTGGCCCGCCTTTGAGCTTTATGGCGGAGCAGCAGGTTTTTACGATTACGGCCCACTGGGCGCGCCCCTCAAGAGGCGCATTGAGGACATCTGGCGGCAGTACTTTGTCATCTCTGAAGGGTTTGCGGAGATCGAGGCGCCCACCATCGGCGTGGAAGGAATCTACCAGGCCTCCGGCCATCTGAGCGGCTTTTCCGATCCGCTTACCAGTTGCAAGGAGTGCAAAGAGATCTACCGGGCCGATCACCTCATCAAACACATCATCGAGGTGCCCGATGCCCTCAGCAACGATGAGATCTACAAATGCATCCAGGACAACGAAATAGGCTGCCCTGAGTGTGGTGGAGAGCTTTCCTCGGTATACGAGTTCAATCTCATGTTCAAGACCATGATCGGTCCCGGAAACAAGATGACAGGCTATCTGCGACCGGAGACGGCGCAGGGCATGTTCATCAACTTCCCCCGGTTGCTGCGCTACTTCCGCGATTCTCTGCCCTTTGCCGCGGTGCAGATAGGCAAGTCCTTCCGCAATGAGATCTCACCCCGCCAGGGTGTGATCCGGTTGCGGGAGTTCACTCAGGCCGAGGCGGAGATATTCATCGATCCGCGGGATAAGAGCCACCCCCGCTTTGCCGAGATCGCGGATATCAAGATGAAGTTCTACTCCCAGGCAGCTCAGGAGAAGGGCGAGGAGGAGGAGATGACCTTTGGCGAGGCTGTGCAAAGAGGCATTGTGGCCCATCAGGCCCTGGCCTACTACGTGGCCCGCACCTATCAATTCCTCCTGGCGGTGGGCGTGGCTCCGGACAAGCTGCGATTCCGCCAGCACAAAGCCGATGAGATGGCTCACTATGCTGCAGACTGCTGGGATGCAGAGGTCTTTTTGGACCGGCTGGGCTGGATTGAGATTGTGGGCGTGGCGGACAGAACGGATTACGACCTGGTGGCCCACGCCCAGGCCAGCAAGGTCAACCTGACCGTCTTCGTTCATTACGATCAGCCTGTAAAGCGGCAGAAGCTGGTCGTCAAGCCGGACTTCAAGGCTCTGGGGCCCAGGTTCAAGGCCAAGGCCAAGGCAGTGGGCGAAGCCCTCAAAGCCCTCTCTCCGGAGGAACTGGAGGCAAGCAAGGGCGATAAGATCTATTTGACGGTGGACGGAGAGAAGATCGAGATTGATGCCGGCCTGGTCTCCTTTGAGAGCGTGGAGGAGGAGATTCGAGGTGAAGAGGTCATACCTCACGTCATTGAGCCCTCTTTTGGCATTGATCGGATAATTTACACCGTGCTGGACCACTCTTTCTATGCAGACGAGGTAGATGGCGAGACGCGCTCTGTGCTCAGGTTCAAGCCGGCGGTGGCACCCATCGAGGTGGCAGTCTTGCCTCTGATGGACCGAAAGGAGCTGGCTGATCCTGCCAAGGCCATCTTGCAGGAGCTTCGGGGACGAGGCATGCGGGTGGACTATGATACATCCGGATCGATCGGGCGCAGGTACAGGCGCAACGATGAGATCGGCACGCCTTACGACGTCACCGTGGACTACGAGACGCTTGAGCAGGGCACGGTTACCATCCGGGACCGCGACAGCATGCAGCAGGTAAAGGTACCGCGCTGGCAGGTGGCTGACAAACTGAGCGCATTGCTTAGCGGCCTTCTCAAGTTCCAGGATGCCGGAGATATGGTTGCGCCAGGCAAGAAAGAGTAGGTGTAAGCAGGGAGACGAACCGTGCCTGAGATGGCCCTGGAATGGCAGGCCATGTTGGTCAAAGAGATGCGCAGAAAGGCCATTCATCTCTCCGGCCTATCTGTGCCTTTAGGCCTCATCTTCCTGGGGCCTGAAGTTACTGCGATCGCCATAGCTCTTGTGATGGCTGCCTCTTTGCTGCTGGAGGCGGCGCGGCTCCGGGGAAAGATCCGGCTGCCGGAGATACGCGATCACGAGGAGACAAGGGTTGCCGGCTACATCTACTACATGGCGGGCAGCCTCCTCTCTGTGCTGTTCTTCCCGCCCGGCATTGCCATAACCGCCATGCTCTTTCTCTCTCTGGGTGATACGGTTAGCGGCCTTGCCGGATCTATTTTGAAGAACTGCGATGTGCGGGGCGCGGCTGCACCCGCGGGAAGAGGGCGCATCAAGCCCCTGCCGGTGCTGGCCGTCATGTTCGCCGCATGTCTTTTAATCGGCTATCTCGCCTCTGGCCTTTCCGGGATCTCTTTTCCCATCTACCTGGCGGGAGCGGCGGCTGCTACCTTCGCTGATGGAGTGGCTATTATCATCAGAGGGAAAAGTCTGGATGACAACTTCTCCATACCGGTGTTTTCAGGCGCGCTGATGAGTGCTGTCGCCTTAATTAGTTGAGTGTGATTCCTGAGCCAACCGCATTGCTTTCTGGTTTACCCAATTGAACATGATTGCAAGCTTCGCGCTCTTCGCGGCTTCGCGTGAGATTTAGGTGCATCACGCAAAGACGCGAAGCTGCATAGTTTTGATAGATGATGATTAATTCTTATCCTGCACTAGTTCATGGAAAAGGTTTTTTAAAGTATGGCACCCCTTTCACGCACAAAAGCGGCAATTGCTGCTCTGACAAGGGAATTTAGGAGGAAATGGAATGGATATTATTCTGATCGGTCCACCGGGATCCGGCAAAGGCACACAGGCCAAGATGATCGTAGACAAGTACCATGTCAAGCACGTCTCCACCGGAGACATTCTGCGAGAGAACGTTCGCAATGGAACTCCCCTCGGCGTTGAGGCCAAAAAGTTCATGGATGCCGGCAAGCTGGTTCCGGATGCTCTTCTCATTGATATCATTAAGGATCGCCTGGCCAAGGATGATGTTAAGGGCGGATGGATGCTGGATGGTTTCCCCAGGACCATGCCCCAAGCAGAGGCATTGGATAAGATCCTTCCCGCTCTCGGCCAGAAGATCGATGTCGTTCTGAACATCGATGTTCCCGATGCAGAGCTGGTCAAGCGCGTGACCGGCAGGCGGATGTGCAAGTGCGGCGCTACCTACCATGTTACCTTCAATAAGCCAAAAGTGGAAGGAAAGTGCGATGCCTGCGGCGGCGACCTCTACCAGAGGGCGGACGATACCGAGGCCACAGTCAAGCAGAGACTGAACGCCTACCACGCCCAGACCCAGCCTTTGATCGACTACTACAACAAGAGAAAGCTCGTCGCCACCGTTCTCGGTGTGGGCGATATCAAGGCCATCTTCGGCGAAGTGGTCAAGGCTCTGGATAAGTATTAGTAATACTATTCATAACTTTTTTTAAACAGATTTTCTGTTGGCAATCCAATAGACTAATCTTTGAAACGCCTAATCATATTGCGATAGAAATTGTACTAGATCCAGTCAGTCTGGCCGCTTTAGCTGCTTCCTTTTTGGCTAAAGGCGCGGAAGTCTTTACAAAAACTGCAGGGGAAAAGCTGGGAGGAAAGATCGTCGAGCTATCCCAAGCGGTAGCTGATAAATTAAAAGGAGATTCTTATGCGGAGCAGACTCTAGCCCGTGCCAAGGAGATGCCTGAATCAGAAGATCGGCAGAGTGCCCTCAAAGGCATCTTGACGGAAAAGATGAAAGCGAACTCGGTTTTTGCTGAGGTGATTGGCAAGATCCTTGATGAAGTGCAGAACGGTGCAGCTTCAGCTAAAATTGTCTTCGATCAGAGGGGGCAGAACGTTGGAACCCAAATCAATAAAGCGCTCTGGGGCACGGGAAGGCCGGTCGAGCCTGAAGGCCAGGTGTGCCAGCTTCTGGTAAGGGGAGTTTTCCGGGCGCTGGATTTTGAGAAACGATGTCAGTTTGCTAATACTATTAGTTGATAATTATAACCTAGCAACCACGGC
>JAQTXY010000059.1 GCA_028688535.1 Methanothrix sp.
TTTTGCATTGGGCACTTCATGAACCATATAGAAAGCCAGAGCAAAATCAACCTTCTCGGATAATCCGATCCTGTCCGAACCGCTCTTATGGGTGATTATTCTTGATTCCAGTCCCTGCTGGGCCGCTTTTTTCCTCAAGATTTGGAGCATTTCATCCTGGATATCAACTGCAATGACTCTTCCCGATTCGCCTACCATTTTCGCCATAGCGATGGAAAAAGTACCTGGCCCGCATCCTAGATCGAGAACGGTCTGTCCCGGTTTTATATGCCCACCCAGGATTTCTTGAGGATTATGGATTAGCCTGCGAATTGGATTGTCTAGAGCGTAGGCAATCTTCCAGGAACAGATGCGTGATGTCTCGCTCATTTCATTACCTCATGGTGGATTGCATCACTCGCATGGCATATACTCGTTCCTGTGGATAAAGGTGGTGCACCTCTATATAGCATGCGAGGTTCTCAGTCTTAAATAAATGAGTTTTGGCTTTGGCCTTATCAAGGCGTCAGGGAGATAAGCAAGGAACTGAAAAGAAGGTCGGCGAAGGCATTGATATGGCTCCTTGTTTGGGATTAATTATGAGAAATTCATGGCTCCTACTTATTCTCACATCTATGTTTATATCCGGTTCAGCTCAAGCTACATTAGCGAATTGCCCGGCATGCATGGGAACACAACCGGATTGGACACAAAGCGCTACTGCCTTTTTGGAAGGAAAGCCCATTCAAGACGCATCATCCACTCTGAGCGGTCCACAGCAGGCCAGACTGCTAAATGCACAAATCGATGCAAGGAAAAAAGCAAGTCAAACTTCAAATGCGACGGGCAATTCAATGCAAAACGTGACGGCATCGTTCGACATTGACCTGAATGAGATACGCGCTGTGCCCAATCCCGCAAATTTCAATGATGAAGTTAAAATAATAGCAGTCTTCGGGAATACCAGCTTTAACTCAACAGCTTCGAACAACCCATCGATAGTAATAAATCTAACCCATCTTACGGTCTATGCCGACATCATCAACTCATCTGGATTTAATGTTGGCAAGGTAAATCTGAAACCATCATCTGAGAATGGATATTTTGGAATCTGGAATGCCAGTGTCGAATCGGGCATCTATAATGCAACAATCGAGGCATCTGGTCCTGACGGATCAAAGACGTTCAATGAAGCCCTACAAATAGCGGTAATATGAATTCCTGGTAAATATAGGTAAATAGGAATCCTCTTCAGCAAGTATTTATACATAATAGGTGAAATATTTAGCATGCGAAGTGGAGGGTACTTAGAAGTGGATTTAACACCTCATGCAAAAAAATTGTTTCTGATTATTTCAATAATGTTAACTAGTTCCCTCGCATGTGCAAATGGGGCCACTTTAATTGTAGGGAATAGCTCAGAAGGTTACGAAAGCATTCAAGAGGCGATAAATTCGGCTAGCGTAGGGGATGAAATATTGGTTAATCCCGGAACTTACTACGAAAATATCGTTGTAGATAAGCGCTTAGATCTTATTGGGTTGAAAAATCCGGTTATTGATGCAGGGGGCGATTATTTCAAAGGTCCGGGAGTGACTATACTTGCTGATGGTGTATTGATGGAAGGTTTTACCATTGTGAATTCCACAAATACCGCAGGAGATCCGTTATCGGGCGCAGGGGTATTTGTAAGATCAAATAATAACACTATTAACGGAAATATATTAGAGAATAACTATCGCAGTGGAATCAAAGTTCTGGGGGGATATAATAACACGATTACCAATAATAGTGTTGATAGCAATTTTGAAGGTATATTAGTATCCGATTCGCATAGTAATAAGATTACACTTAACCACATAAACAACAATAATAATGTTGGAATTTTTATTTCAGGTTCCTCTGAACGGAATTTGATAAGATATAACATTATAGATAATAACTCACGAGGAGTATTATTGATGGGTGCAGGTGTTAACGATATTACTAAAAATGATGTTTTTGATAATAAATTGAAAAATTTTGAGACATCCTATACTAACTGATCCCGGCGGCCATTCTCTCAAGCATTAGACGAAAGAAGGATTTTAGTCAGCAATTCCTCAATTTGATTCAGGATTTGTGGATAATCTTAAATCCAGGAGAGAATATGCAGTTTGTTTGTAATGGAGATATATCAGATATGATAATAAAGGGACTAGATCAAATAAGTTTTGGGATAATATTTCTGGTCCTCATTTTAGCCCTTATATCGGCAATTTCTTCTCCCATCGTATTTTCATCAATGGCACAACAGGAAAAATCCGGATCAAAGGAAACTAATCCTACAGAGATAATCATAGAAAAAAACTATGACGAAAATAATGATTACACATATATAAATGGCTCACTTGATTTTGAAAGGAAATTTGACGGAGAATCATCTAACACATTACAAATTGAGTCGAACTGGATAGATGTTGGTTTGCCTGAAAATCCGTATAAATCTTCAGCTCCTCCACTGGTAAATTCCAATAACCAACAAGCGGTATTGACCACAATAAAGCAGGGTTTTATAGGAGTATATCATCCGTTCAAAGGAAGAGTTTATGCAGGAACAGGCATATCTGAGGATGAGGATCTTTATCAAGCTTATCATTTTGGTGTGAACGGCATAATAAATGACCCGAGTTATGGTGCATACGATTTTAGAGAAAATATCGAAAAGCATTGTCAGGAATTTGATACTAACCTGGTTTATGGAATAATTCGACCGCCTTCCGAAAGAGGGGTCGTTAATAATCCCAATGATACTAAGCTATGGGAACCAGCTTCTCCATCAGGAATGATACAAGCAGCTGCGAGGTTCTCCAAGCTGTCTTCAATTTTTCCCCAAATAAGAGGTGTGATAATCGATGATTTTTGGGCTAACTATTACGGAAATACCATTACTCTGGAAGATATGAAAAATATAAAAGGTGCTCTGTCCGGGAAAAAAATGTTGCCGGATGGTTCGGTTGATCTTGAATCACGCTCAGCTACACCAGATTTGCAATTGTTCATTGTGACATACGGGGGCGAGTTGAAGATTTCCCCAGATAAAGATATAATAGAGATGATCGATGGTGTCAACTTCTGGCTCTATGACCAGGAGGATTCCTATAACAAATTCGACCTATATTTAAGTGCCCTCGAAGCCCATTATCCAAATAAAGAGTTGATCACAGGCGTATATATTCATAATGGAGATTATGGAGATATGTCCAATCAATCCATCTCCTATATGATAGATAAGGGCATACACCTTTATGAAAAAGGTTTATCATCTGGAATACTTTTATTTTCAGGATATTGGCTGGTTAAGAACTATATCTCAGAAGAGAGAAGCCAGAAGATTGGGCTTTCTGATATTTTTCATAGCAATTATTATCCGTATCTCGGTGAGATCAATTGTCAAGTGGTGGATGATGAAACCTCGCGGCCGCTGCAAGGAGTGAAAATCAAGATCTACTTCAATATGGCTGGAAAGATTACTGCCGCGGGGAAGACTACCAATGAACAGGGGATATTTCGCTTTTCAGGATATGCAGGTAGATCCGCAGGTGCTTCATATAGCTTCACAGCCAAGAAAGACGGATATAATCCTTACAATGGAGTGTTCACTATGGAGGCAAAAAAAGCCATAAATCTGCCTTCAATAAATCTCAAACGATTCGAACTGGATATTGAGAGTCCTGTTGAATCCCATAGTGCAGGTCTTTAGAAAACAATATCAAGTGACAAAACCATATTTTAATACCAAGGAATATGATTGCCCCTTGCGCATATGAATAGTTAGGTGCGGGGAATGGGATTCGAACCCACGAACACCTTCGTGACTGGACCCTGAATCCAGCGCCTTTGACCTGGCTTGGCAATCCCCGCAAAAGATGCAGGCTTCCTCATGCAGTAGTAGTATTTAACTGTATTCTTTGCACGCCTCCAGCCATTGCCTTTCTCTCAGCCTTTCGTCGCATGGACTGCTGGGCAAAAGTGACAGGCGAAGAAGGCCGCAAGAGCAAATCCTCTGATTTCGTAAATTGCGTTAGCGGCAAAATATCCAAGCCTCCCCCGCGTTGAGGGGAGCCTCGCTCGCTTGTGCGCATAGCACCCGCGCGCAGCACCAAATGCGAAAGAAGCCGTGCAGATCGAGAGAAACCATATCTGCCTCGAAATGCACACCTCCGATCCAACCTTCGAAAAGCAGCCCATCCCAGAACGCGCTCTGCCCGATTATGTGCGCTCTACCGCTCGCGCCTGTATGCTCAGTGGCCACTGCTAGTGATAATAACATCAATAGCTGAAGCAGCACGCCGCACTTGCGATATTTCCAGAAAAATGAAAAATCGGTTAATAACAATCAGCTAATCTGCTAACCCGTTAAATTTTAACCGCCAGCATCCTCTCAATCGACCGGCGCGCCCTGGCCGCAATCTCCTCGGGCACAGTCACCTGCGGCTCCAGGGTTTGCAGCGCTCGCAAGACCTTGAAAAGGTCGGTCTTCTTCATATTCTGGCATATGGCGTTCATGGCTAAAGGATAAAACTCCTTATCCGGATTTTCTTTCTTTAGCCGGTAGATCATGCCCTCTTCCGTGCCGATGATAAACTCCCTGGCCGCGCTGGCTTTGGCATGTCTGCCCATTCCGGCGGTGCTGTAGGTGAAATCTGCCTCATCGATGACCTCAGGCCGGCACTCCGGGTGCACCAATACCTCTGCCCGGGGATGCTCTGCCCTGGCGGCTTTTACCTCCTCTGCGGTCAGGTGGTCGTGCACATAGCAGTAGCCGTTCCAGGGAATGATCTTCTTGTCAGTAAAACGGGCCACGTAGGCGGCCAGATTTCTGTCCGGCACAAAGATAACCTCTTTCTCAGAGAGGGATGCTACCACCTGCACGCCATTAGCAGAGGTGCAACAGACATCGCTTTCTGCTTTTATCTCAGCCGTCGAGTTTACGTAGCAAACCACAGCCGCTTCTGGATGGAGGGCTTTGAGGTCGCGAAGCTGATCGGGCGTGATCATGTGGGCCATAGGGCACCAGGCACCCTTCACCGGCAAGACGACCTTCTTTTCTGGGGAGAGAATAGCTGCTGTCTCTGCCATGAAGTCCACGCCGCAAAAGATGATGACCTCTGTGTCCAGGCGTGCTGCCGCCCGGGAGAGCTCCAGGGAGTCGCCCACCAAGTCGGCTACATCCTGCACTTCGGGTATCTGGTAGTTATGAGCCAGTATGGTCGCCTGACGCTCTTCTTTTAAAGCAAGAATATCTTTTATCGCTGTCATAGAATTGGCCCTATTGTCAGAGAAACTATTATTTCAATCTTTTTAAATAAGCACACTTAATATTATTATCTCAATTTAAGTTAAATTGATTTACATTGTAAATGGATTAACCCTAGTCCCTGCTCGTCCCCTTATGGCTGCGGGAAAGAGGACGATTCATCTTGCCATATCTCTTACCCGTTCCAGGGCCAGAACTGCATCCTCCATCTTGAAGTCGCGCTTCTCTTTGGCCAGGAATTCGCGAAAACGCTGCAGTTCCTTTTCCTTCACCAGGCCGGAGACATCAGAAAGCATGCGCTCATAGCTCCGATCGGGAAAGTATTGGGCCTCTGCGCAATGGAAGAGCTTGTCTTTGCAGGACGCGCTTATTATCCCCATCTGCCAGGCCAAATCCAAATTGAAACGAATGTTCACCAGGGGCTCGGAACTGGGCTCATAGGAGAATGGATCAAAGACAAGTGCCACTTCATCATCTGAGACCAGATGGCCGCTCTTGTAAGCCAGGTAGATCCTGCCTATGCCCTCCATGCCGTAAACGTCCAGCTCCGAGGCGCGCAGGGCTCCCATGCTTGAAGCGCCCAGTACCCTCGCTCCCGCCTCTAGTGCGTATATTACCTCCTTATGGGCTACCGAGCACTCCTGAAAGAAGACGCCATCTATGAGCAGAATGATCTTGGCTCCTTCTCTTGCCGCCTGGTAAATATCACCCCTCTTGGCAGGAGGCCGATAGTCAGCCTCCAAAATCTGCTTCGCCTTATCCAGAGATAGGCTTGGCCCTAGGAAGACGACTATTCCTGGCATTTTTACGGGCATCTTTGCACCTCTTTCCCACCCTTTCCGGGTCCACCGCTGAGATCTCAAGTCCCGGCACAATCACCCTGACCACAGGAAGGCCGATCTCCTCACGAGTCAGATCCACCACGATGACCCGATCAAGGCCGGCTTCCTCTAGCTTCTTTACCATATATTTTATGTCTGCCAGGAAGTCATCGCTCTCAAACGATTCAATATCGGCAAATGCCTTTTTCTCGGATACTTCAAACCAATGCCGGTTGAGCCTCTTGGTCCGGTCATAGCCGATCTGTTTTCTGAAATCAGCGATCGTAGTATCTTCTCTTGCTCCGTGAATCTGGGTAAGACGGCTCTGCGCCACCTCGGTTAGAGCGCGCAGCACTGCCACTGTGGCGCTGGTATGTGTGCCCATGCCGGTAGTAAGGAGAGTTGGATCGCGCAGCCGTACATCATCCGCAGCTGCAGCGCAAGTAGGAATGCCAATATCGCTGGTAATATCCCTCAGATAGACATCCACCTCGGCTGCCGCGAATTTATCCAGGAGACCCTTTGCTTGTTCATCCTCGACATCACAAATTAAGGGCCCAGTCCTTCTCGTAGCCTCCACCAGCGCCCAGGCATCTCTTTCTATAACCTCAGCCAGGCCGTGGAATATCGCCTCTTCAATGACATTGCCTGAAGCCAGGCCACTGGTATTGGTTCTAAAAAGACGTTTGTATTCGGAAGGCAAGGGATGAAAGACCGCATTGGCCGGAACCAGGATCTCTTCATCATTCATTATGTCCCATCCAAAAATCCAGGGTATCATGGCATCGTGCTCTGCACCCTGGGGCAGGATCAACTCGCGTGGGTCCAGCGCACCTTCCAGATGGGAGAAACAGTCTATTTTCAGGATCCTGTCTCTTAATTCGGCAGAGTAGCGCTCCAGCCCTTCCATCATGGCTGATACTCTAGCTTCCGTGGGCGTGGCTCCCTTACCGTTGTAGACGGATATGGCACCTCGATCAGCCATGGGCCGGATGGAGGAGAAAACAGGTATGCCGATTCGATCCAGATTGGTTATGTCCGCCACTCTGGTGATCCCGGCGGCAGGCAATTTGGCATCGGCACGCTTGAGTGTTTCCTCAGGAGGCATTGCCCTATGGGTATCATCTTTGTACTTTTTTATGCAGGACGCAAGTTTCATCGCCGGAGGTTTAGATCAGCTATGTGATATAAACTCTGCTTCAAAGGAAGGGCAATTTGTCCTTCTTTCGGTAAGCTAGGGTCTGGCAGGTCGCGATCAACCTCCCGTCTTCGCCTGTGACGGAAATCTGACAGGCAGAGATCTTTCGGGAGCGATTGATCTCGCGCCCTTCAGCCTGCAATATCTCGCCAGGAAGAGGTGCATTGATATAATTCATATTCACGCTCAATGCCACAGCCACTGTGCCATGCGAGTTGACAGTCAGCTCGAAGGTGGCATCCACCAGGGAGAAGATGGCAGCACCATGGATAGTACCTAAGAGATTGTTCATTTTCTCGGAAGTCAACATCCTGAGAATAGCGTGGCCCGCCTCAAGTTCTACAAGCTCTATGCCGAAGCTCTTAGCATAAGGCTCCTCACAAAATTGTTTTTCTAATGCTGCTAGACATTGGTCCATAGTTTGATTCCTCGAACCAAGTGTCATTCTCGAAACGGTTATATTGGCTACGCTCGATCTAGGGACCTATGCCCAGCTCCCCAGGCAACAGACAAGAGCCGGTCTCTATTGAGGTGAGCGGCCCTGCGGTGTCCATTGTCCTAACCCAGGGCGCTATCAATATCTGGTTTGGAAAAAAATTTGATAAATCAATTATCGCCAAGATTCTCTTGATTATTTCCAAAGTGGACGGAACTGCGGAGCATGAGAAGGAGGTCTTATGCCCTTTCGAGAAGATCAGCGAGTTCGAGAACAACGGCTACATCCTCACCTCCTACGCCCGTAAGAAAGAGAAGTACCGGGCCATATTTGTCGTTCCGTTTTCCAATTCCAGAGCACTGGAGATGTTCATGGAGTCCATCTCCCTGGAGACTGAAAAAGAGGATGTTAAGATCACCCTTTACTGGAGGGGTGGCAGAATCAGGATGAATCTGATAAAAGAGGATCTGTCCAGGCTCAATTGCTTTGGCAAGCTAAATGGGATTTATAAGGATGATTTGATGGGAGCTGTTAGCAGGAGAGAGGAGCTATGAGATTTGCAAGCTGCACGGAAAAAATTGAGATATCAGGCATAAGGAAATGTTTTGAGGGGGCAGCCCC
>JAQTXY010000060.1 GCA_028688535.1 Methanothrix sp.
CTGGTCAGCCTGCTCTGCAGCAGCTGCATGAGGTCCTTTGGCAGGGCGATGGCTTCTAGGGGCAGCGTAGGCTCCTCCTTGCTTGCGGGGATGATGTCAAAGCGGGTCAGCTCCGGCTCCAGCCTCTGCAATGAGAGCAGGCCCACCACATCATCCAGGCATCGCCGCGTCTTCAAGATCCTGGCCAGATGGGCTTTGGCAGCCCGGCCGAGCTTGCGAAAGTCCGCCTCACGAAGCAGCTCCGCAGCCGCGCAGTTCTCGCAGATGCGCCTACCCTTGTAGGTTATGGCATCCTGCTCAACGTAAGTGACCCTTCTCTGACCAAGGCAATGGTTGCAGACCTGCACGAACCTGTATCCCAGCTGGTAGGATGCAAGAAGCTCGATGAACTTCTTCTCCATTGGGCCGTCGCCGCGGGCAAGGTAAATAGCGCCGGCTTTGCGCAGCATTCGCATAGCGTCCTCAGGCGGAAGAAATTTTTCGGCCTCTTCATCCTTCTTAACCAGGAATTTGAAAGCTCTGGGTCCCTGAGGCATATCCTTTAGACGCAGATATCCCTCAAAAAGAATCTTGCTGCCACTCTGGGGCAGCAGCAGTATGCGGGACCGATCCGCCTGAGCCAGAACCTGAAAAGTCATTCTAAATAATAATTATCCTAAAGTAAGGTCAATAAGTTCGTACTTCAGGCCCTCAGACTCCAGGCGCGTAAGAAGCCCTGGAATCTGCTCATCCACACTGACGATCACTGAGCTGATGCCATGATACGCCGCCTCTACTGCGAACTCCTTAGCCCCGAATATGATGTCCGGCTCGCGCCCCACTATTCGCAGCTCCACCAATGCTTCGATGGCGAGGCAGCCCACATTCTCGACTCTAGCCAGCTGAGCGTTAAGTGCCGACAAATCGACCTTGCCGGAACCTCCATTCTGCACTCGAGGCACCTTGCAGAGGACAATCCTTCCTTCCTCAAGGCTTATCAATCCCCGCAGGTCTGATACACCCACATCCTCTCCGGATAGTGCATCCGCAATGACCACACCGCTTGCTTCTATCCCTTCTTTTTTATTGGCATATAATAGACCGCTGCGCATCTCCAGGGATACCCTCTCGCCTTCCGCCAGATCAGCTTCCGCGATGGCTGCCCAGACAGAGACATGGCTGATGATCTCTTCCATCACCACTCTTGCATAGCGCTTCAGCTCGGCTGCACTCTCCAGCAGCCACTCCACACCCTCTTTAGTGATGCGATAGCGCATGCGTCCATCGGTGGTCACCAGTCCATCCGCTACTAGCTCCTTGATGTACTCGGATATGGCCTGGGGAGTTACACCCATACTCTCAGCTACCTCTTTTTGTCGAAGGTTAGGCTGATGGGCGGCTATTTCCACAAGAATCTGAAAACGAGAGCTCTCCCGTTTGCTCTGCAGGACATTGGCCATTAGAAATCCTCAACGTAAGGCTCAATGCGCTGGCCTCTCACTGCCAGTCCCTCTGCCCTTTTGGCCACGCCGCGAATAAATATCTGGCTGAGTCCCAGCTCACGTGAAAGATTGGATAGACTGTTATTGCCGCCATTGACCATCTTCTGCAACTTCTCGATCACTGTGCGCAGCTCCTCATCGGACATGAAGGTGAGGCTGATCAGCTCACTGAGATCTTCCATGGTAGCTTGGAAGTTGGCCTGCACCCGAGAATATGTTGAATGATACTCTTTCTCGGGACTTTCGCCTGGCTGCGGCACCCTCCACTTGGTCTCGATTAGGCCGCTCTTGCGCAGCAATGCCACACTTCTGTGAACGCTTGCTTCGTCGCCGATAAGCGCTGCCAGCTCGCGCTCAGTATGCCATTCTCGACTCAATTCGTCAAAGATCTTCTTATGGACATCGGAGCCGAAGGCCTGCAACAAAGGGACCAGATCTGATGGATCGTTTATGATCCGCGTTCTTTTTCCCGTCACAAAGAACCTCACATTAGTTTTATCGCTCAAATTTGATAAAGCTTTTGAAGAAAGAACTCTTCAAATCAGCCTTACAGTCTCCAAATTCATGGGCGCCATAGTTGGTATGCGATACCTCTTGTAAATGGAGCTTGCCAGATCGAGGCAGTTGCCTTCTTCACCGTGGTTGGTGAGGACCCTTCCCGGCTTGGGATAGATGCGGCGCATGTATTCCATAAGCTGCTGGCGATCGGAGTGCCCGGAAAAGCCATCCACCGTGGTTACCTCCAGATTGATCTTCACCGTCTGGGTCTTGCCTTCAACAGAGAGCGGCAATTCCTTCCATCCTTTCTGAATGCGCCTTCCTAAAGTTCCCTCTGCCTGGTATCCCACAATTACCAGCGTATTCTTCTCATCCGGACCCAGGCGCTTTAGGTACTCCAGGACCGGACCGCCATTGAGCATGCCGCTTGTCGCCAGTATCACGCAGGGCGGACCTTCGATTATCTCCGTCCTCTGCTTGGGGGTCTCCACCTTTACAAAACACTGGGCCAGGAAGGGATTGATCCCTTTGTGGAATATGAGATCTCTAAGGTCGTTATTAAGGTACTCGGGATAAGTGGTATGAATGGCGGTAGCCTCATAGATCATCCCGTCCAGACAGACAGGCACCTCATCTATGACCTTCTTTCGTATGGCTTCCTCCAGGACAACCATGACTTCTTGGCTGCGTCCTACAGAGAAGGCGGGAATGATGACTTTGCCGCCCTTGTTGATGGTCTCCTTGACCACGTTCATCAGAGCTACTTCCGCTTCTTTACGGGAGGGTTGGATGCTGTTCGTTCCGCCGTAGGTAGCCTCCGTCACCAGGGTTTCCAGTCTCGGAAAATTGCATACTGCAGGATCAAAGAGCCTGGTTCGTTCAAACTTCTGGTCTCCGGTAAAGGCTACGTTGTAGAGGCCGTCTCCGATATGAAAGTGAGCAATAGAGGAGCCCAGAATGTGGCCTGCATTGTGCATAGTCAATTTGGTGTCGGGCGCTATATCGGTTACATCTCCATAGTTGAGGGTGATGGTATGCTTGAGTGCCTCGCGAACCATTGAAGAATCATAGGGCAGTCTCTTTCCCTCGCGCCCAGCAATCTCAATATAATCCAGTTGCAAAAGCACAGCCAAATCCCTGGTAGGCGGAGTGCAGTAGATCGGACCTTCGTAGCCGTACTTATAGAGCATGGGAACAAGACCCGCATGGTCCAGGTGAGCATGCGTCAAGACCACGGCATCGATCTGATTTAGGGGATAGACCTCAGGCACATAGAGATACGGCGTTGCTGAGTCGTCAGATCCCACATTTACTCCGCAGTCGATGATAATGCGCGACTCGGGTGTAGAAAGAAGCATGCAGCTTCTACCTACCTCGCGACAGCCTCCCAATGTTGTGATTCTGATCCACTGATCCTTGGAAGCTATATCACGGTGAATCTTCCGGCCCACCGTTCGCAAGATGCTCTTTCGTTCCGTCTGCACACTGCGCAGATAATCCTTGATGTTGGCGATGGTCGTCGAGCGTACTGGTGGAGTTCGGACCACTTTGGGTGTCCAGCCGATCAGCTTGGTTATCTCCCGAAGTGTTGCGCCGTGCCGACCTATAACCAGGCCCGGCTTTTCCGCCTCGATCTGCACCTCTCCGGTCTCGCCGTCAAAGTAATAGTTGGTGAGGATCGCTTCTTTGGGCACAACTTCCTGGATCTTGGCTATGGATATCTCAGGTTCCGCCAATACCTTCAGGTCCGGACGCACCACCACACGCTTGCGAAGCTCTTTAGCCAGGTTGCGTATGATATCGCCATCGTCCGCCAATTTCTTGGGGTCGTCGGTATAAATGACCAGCTCCGGGCCCTCGAATTCCAGCCCCGTGACATTGATATCCGGGGGCAGCTTGCTCTGCACCTTGCGTTTGAGCTCAAAAAGTACTTCTTCTACAGACAATAGAACACATCCAAAAAAGATTAGAGGAGCTTCATAATCTCTGAAAACTCCGGCTCGCCTACCTCCTGGTATTTATCAGTGATTCTGACGAGCTCGATTTTATCGCCTGAAGCGGAATCGCGCTTCATAGCATTATGAATTGCCCTGGCTGCCAGGACCGTTCCATCTTCAATGCTTATGCCGGGCTTGTACATGGCTTCCAGCACGCCATAGGCTATGGGAGATCCTGAACCGGTGGCCACAACCTTGCGCTCTTCGATCTGCCCGCCCAAAGCATCAAGAGAATAGATCTTGGGGCCGTACCTGTCTACGCCACCCATGACAAGCTGCACCATGAAGGGGTAGTATCGACGGGAAGAGAGTATGTTGGCAAGCATTGAGGTCACGGCTTTAACGGTCATGCTTTCGCCCCTTTGCATCTTGTAGAGCCTAGCCTCCACCTGAACCATTCTAACCAATGATTGGGCATCACCTACCGCTCCTGCCGTTGTCAGACCAACCAGGTCGTCGACCTGATAGATTTTCTTAGCAGTGCTGCTGGCTATGAAGCTGCCCATGGTAGCACGGCTCTCCGATGCAAGGACTACACCTCCATCGCAGAGTACACCTACCGTAGTTGTACCTTTGAACACCTCGACCATTTAATTACCTCAACTAAAATCAGAAAACGGACATGATGCTTTTAACGTCCGCAATATAAATACTTTCCGCCGCCCCATCGCTGCATCAGACTTTCGGAAATATGAAATATGATAGTGTGCAAGGTGCTGAAATGTGATCGACTCTGCCGGCCTGGCTGCCTTTGTGCAAAAATACTACATCGATCCCATAATCTACGATACCAGCTATAATCCTGTAGATACCATTACCTGGGCGATAATCCTGGGTCTGGCTATAATTGGCCTCTTAAAATTGCTGGGCCGCCTGAATATATTGATGGATGAGCGGCTGCTGCTCTCTACCCTGCCTTACATTTTTGCTGGATCGAGCCTCCGGGTGGTCGAGGATGCCAATCTGGCTCTTGCCCCCTGGAGATATCTCTTGATTACGCCGCTTATTTTCTTCCTGGTATTTTTCATCACAGCAGCGTTCTTGATTATCAGCAGAAAGATCTGGGGTGAGAAATTTCATGCAAAATATGCGGCAATCGGCTTTCTCTGGACCGGCTGCAATCTGGCAGTTCTTTCAACAGTCGGACTGCAGAATCCCTGGGTGATCGCCGCTGTATTCCTGTTGGGCACTGCTCTTGCAGGGGGCATTCTCTTTTGCGGGCAGCATCTTTCTGCTCTGAGTCTGCCAGCTCTGAAGTTCCTGGACGAAAGATTCAATCAGATGATCATCTACGCTCATATGCTGGATGCCAGCTCAACTTACATCGGTGTGGACTGGTTCTCTTACTACGAAAAGCATGTCGTTCCTACTTTTTTTATAAATCTGGTAGGCACGGCAGCAATTATGTTTCCGATCAAGCTGCTGGTTCTTTTGCCTGTGCTCTACCTGATAGATAAATCAATACAGGAGCCATCTCTGCGAAATCTCACCCGGCTGGCTCTGATCACGCTGGGCCTGGCGCCTGCCGTGCGAAATACCCTGAGGCTGGCCCTGGGGGTTTGAATTTTTTCAGCTGATCCGTCTCCAATCGCTTCTGCCGCCGGATACCGTCCCTTTCACCGGTGCCTCGCCCGTGGGCAGGTAGAGGGTGAAGGCTCCTGATGTGCTGTTGCCGTCAGCACTGTTGAGCGTCATTCGGTAGAGGTAGACGCTGTCCAGGGTAAGGACATTGAGGATCATGGCGTTTCCTTCCAGAAGAGAGCCCTCGGCGGTGGCCATCTGTCGGTTTAAACCCTGTTTGAAAACGCCCGTGCCGAAAAGGGCCGCTTCCGACTGATGGAGTCGCAGCTCAATGTCGCCGATGGGCAAGGATTTCATGTTCTTCAACTCAAAGCTCCAATTGCCTGCCAGATTGCGGCCATATGTCTGCAGACCGGGCTTTGCAGTGCCGCCCGTCTTTGCCAGGTATTCTGCGGTGTGCTCCGGATCGGATATCTGCATTCTATCTAAAGACAGATCCATGCCAGCCGGTTCTATTACTATTGGAGTGGGTGATGCGTAGGCACTGATCGCAAGGATGGAAATGATTAAAAAGATATGGGGAAAATCACTTAATCTCATATTCATTCAAACTCCCAACAGTACAATCCTAAAACCAATCATGAATTTAGATTGATAAATCTAACGCAGAACGATATGCATACGCATTTGTGGGGAGCGACTGCAGCTTTGAAAATTGGCGAGACTTTTATTGCACTGTTGTCTGCTTTGCCTTTCCTGCCTGCTCCTTGTCCGAGACCCACTTTCAGCCGCTTGAACCAATTTTGATTCCATTTACTGCTCCTGCTGTACCATTTGATCTGGTCCTCCAGCCGATCCAACGTTAAGTTGTAACCATTGCCCACACCCCGCAATTCAAACCAAGATGGAAATGAGGGCGAAGGTATTAAAACTAGCGAAGAAATTTATTTAATAATGGGTGCGATTATTGTCGATCGGCCCTCATGCAATCGATCTTTCCCAAAATACGGCTCTCTCCTGGCATTGGCCTCTTGTAGCAGCCCCATAATCTTCTCGCAGTCGCAGGTGCCTATCTCCACCAGGTTATCGCTTCGCAGCAGGCAGGGCTTGATCTTTCCGTCCGAAGTCACCCGCAGGCGCGTGCAGTTGGCGCAAAACTCGGTATTGTCCATGGGTCGCACCACCTCCACCTCTGCTCCATCCAGGAAGTACTTCTTGCGCCGGTGCATCTCCCGCATGCGCACGCGCTCCGCTTGCCCGGCCAGCCGCCGCTCGATGGCATCGATATCTCCCGAGATGCCCCGATGACACAGGTCCAGCAGTTCGATGAGCTGCAATATCAGGCCCTTCTCCCGGCAAAAATCGATCATATCATCGATCTCTGCCTCGTTCTCCTTGAGAACTACCACATTCAGTTTGATGGGCGCGAGGCCTGCGGCCTTTGCCGCATCAATTCCCGCCAGAACCTTCTCCAGGTCGCCCTCCCCGCCGCCGGTGATGGCCCGGTAGACCTCTGGCCGCAGCGAGTCCAGGCTCACATTGACCCGGTCCAGCCCTGCCTCTGCCAGCGGCCTGGCCTGCTCAGCTAGAAATATGCCGTTCGTAGTCAGGGAGATGTCCAGCTCCTGAGGCATCTGGGCGATCAGTCCCGCCAGGCCGTGGCGCAGCAAGGGCTCTCCCCCAGTGAACTTCAAGGAGCGCACGCTCAAGGCCGCAGCCGCCCTGGCAACGCTTACCACCATCTCATCCGAGATCTCGCCATTGGGCTTTGCCTCGCCCTCGTGGTGGCAGTAAATGCAATTGAGATTGCAACGAGGAGTAAGAGCGATCCGCAGGCCGGTGACAACGCGGCCAAAGGAGTCCACCATCATGCCAGGCATTGAAAGACTGCTTAGTATTGCTGCTAGTATTAATTAGTACTCAATCTCTCCCAGGCTGCGCTTGAGATAGGAGAGCAAGGTCATGCCCACAATCATGCAGACTGCCAGGCCCGAGAGCAGCTCCTCCCAAGATTGCCGGTGAGCTGTCAGCCCATAAATTATGCCTCCGGAGAGCAGAGTAAGCATCAGGGTTGCGATGAGCGATACCAGCATGGACCACATGATGGAGCCCACCTCGTAGCGCTCGAAAAATGATGCAGAAAGGACGAACGATATCGCCGCCATTGTGAGAATTATGGATATAGGCAAGGAAGAGCCATAGCGAAACAGCTGAATGAGCCCCAGAGCAAGAGCAATCATCACCAGCGATAGCAGGCCGGAAGAGAGGAACGCCTTTAAAATGTAGTTGTCAAACCTAAGCTCCACACTAATCCACCTTTAGCTTTATTGTGCTGTATTGAATATAAAGATTGTGTATAGTTACCAGCTTCCCGTCAGGCGTCCCTCAAGAGCCATCTTGCCCAGGCAGGCTTCCACATCCGGCGCTAATGGAGCAGGCTGCGCTGCCGCCAGTGGCGTTCCCGGCAGAGGCGTGAAGCGGTGCGCCCGCACCTTGCCGCCCTTAGCAGCAATCCACCTCACCAGCTCAAGGCTCAGCCGCTGATCCTCTTCCTGCTCAGCCGGCAAGCCAAAGATCAGGTCCACCTGGGGCACAAGTCCATAATCCAAAGCAAGCTCGCAGGCCTCTTGGATCTCCGAGCACCCGTGGCCCCGGCCAATGCTGCGCAAGACCGCAGGACTGCCTGACTGACCCCCCAGGCTCAGACTCTTGTTGGCGCAGTACTTGACGATAAGCTCCAGAGCCGCAGCGGAGACGAACTCCGGCCTAACCTCGGAGGGAAATGTGCCGAAGTAAATGGGCTTTTTTTGCTCGGCCAGTACCTTGAGCAAAGCTTCGACCTTCTCCAG
>JAQTXY010000061.1 GCA_028688535.1 Methanothrix sp.
AGGCCCAGTTTCATGCCAAAGACAGAGGTATAATTGGGCAGAAGCGAGCGCAGAGAGTAGAAGGGGAGCATAAACAGGCTACCCAGCATGAGAACGATAAGAGCCTTTGTCTCAGATATGCCGCCGTTTTGGATGAGAGGACCCAATAGCGTGATCCCTGCTTTGGGGCTGGCCACATAAATGGTGAGCGGGATTATCGTTTCCGGGGGAACGCCAAAAAAGTGAGCCAGAGGCAAGACATCCAGTGATTGAAGAATGCCTTCCCGACTTAAGTATAAGACCAGGAAGGTCATGATGAAGTAGAGACCGGCAATTCTGAGAAAAATGCGGGTCTGTCCACGCAGGGATTTTATAGCGGCCTCTTTTAAATTGCTCCATGTCTGAGGCCGGGAGAGCGAGAGCCGCGCACAAGATGAAACAGATAGAGCTGACGAATGAGACTGTCGAGACGCAGAGGAAGAAGGAGAGGAAGGAGGAGAAGAAGAAGCCTCCGATAGATCAGCAGGTAGATAGGCCCGGCCCAAGATCAGGACCAGTGCCATTTTTATGAGGCCGGTAGCGATAGAGATAAAGGCATAAGCCCCGCCCACGAAGATGCCCAGAACTGGTATTACAAAAGCCAGTTGATAGGTGAAAAGCTCCCGGAAATAGACAGGAACGCTGTTCATGATGGCGCTCAGGAATGCCTGGCGATTGCTCAGCTGGCCATCTGCCAACATTCTGGCAATTACGGTATTGGCAGCCAGAGCTGAGCCCAGGCTGATGACGAAGGTGGAGGCAGACACTGCCGGCAGGTGGGATACAGAAACCAGCGGCCTGGCCAGATGGGTGATGCACGAAAAGGCATCCATCTCCACCATAAGGCCGGTGATAAAGAGCATGAGAAAGACGATTATCATGGTAGAAACGGTATCATCGAGAGTTTGCAGAAGTAGATCGAGCATCATCAAATCCTTTATCTCAAATTCTCCGGTTGATATTTTATAATTTTCGGTTCTGGCGATAAAACCAAATTCCCAAATCAAGTAAACAATTAAATAGTCTTACAGATACATATCGAGGAAGAACATGAAACTAAAAATCAAGATTACCGGTCCAAAAGTACATGATGTAGGCTACAGGTACTTCCTGATGAGCATGGCCATGATAAATAGAATCCGAATGTTTGAAGCCCATAATATAGAGAGCAATGAAGGTGAGGAGGTCTTGGTCTTTCTTGATGGCGATGAAGAGATAGTTAAAGCCTTTCGTACCCTAGCCGAAACCAAGCGCCCTGCCCGCTCAAAGGTATCGAGGATTGACTTTGATGACTATGAGGGCGATGTTATGAAGATTGGAGAGTATGCCCAATTCTGCTCTATGGTCCAATTGAACAAAGCCATCCCGGTCCTTCTGGATATGAGAGATGACCTCAGAGCGGTTCGGACGAATACAGATATAATTCCTCAAATAAGTGAGGACATCAAGGCAGTGCGTAAAAATACCGACACAATTCCCCAGGTACTGGAAGAAATCAAAGGCATGAGGGAAGACATTCAACCAGGATCTGGGATGCATTTCAGACAAGTACAATCCGATGTCCGAGCGATAAAAGAACGCTTAGGCATGCAGTGAATTTACCACCAAGCCAGGAAGAGTCCAAAGCTAAACACGGGTGGCAAATTTTGAAACGAGTTTGACCTATGAATACAGGAGATAGCCGCAAATTTAAAGATGGGATCGTATGGATCGAGCTCTAGTAAAAAATTTGGGGATAGCTGTTATTGCTATTGGATTTGTTGTATTAATAATATCTATTGCCGGTGAAAATACTCGTCTGCTATTATAATAGAAATGAAACCTAAACGGCATTAGCAGGTAAACTAACGCAAGCATCAAAACTGTTATTATAATTATTTGAGCAGCCAGTTTTATTACCAAGCAATTTCCAAGAGAGAATCAGGAAAATGGTATGGTTTAAGAGGATGGTAATGTTCTGGAGAACAGCATGAGGTCGTTTTCGCCTCGTATGGCTGCCCGGGCGCTCTGGCAGATGAGGGTGCGAAGGAGGCCATTTGTGCTCTCCCACGGCATTAATGCCAAATGCAACCTGAGCTGCCGCTTTTGCGAGTACTGGAAGCGCCCAGGCGGGGAGATGAGCACGCCGGTGATCCTGCAGATGCTGGATGAGGCGCAAGATTTCGGCATAGGCGTCTATAATGCCTGGACAGCGGAGCCGCTGCTGCGAGTGGATCTGCCCAAAATTCTCAGTCATGCCAAGAATCTTGGGCTCGTTACCTCACTTATCACCAACGGCCTGCTCTTGCTCAAAAGGGCTGGAGAGCTGGATGATCTGGACCTTCTCTCCGTCTCAGTGGATGGCATCAAGAGTTATCGAGAGCTGAGGGGCATCGATTTGCAGGTTGTTCTGGATGGCATCCGGGCGGCGCAGCAGGCGGGCCACGAGATTTTGATGAACTGTGTCATCTCAGGCAAAAATGTCGCTGAGCTCGGAGATCTGGTGCATCTGGCAGAGTCGCTGGGGTGCTGGATATCTTTTGAGCCCATGCATGAGTCATTGGGCATTGAGGAGAAGGTCTGGAGCTCTTTGAGGATACAGAGCATTCCTGCCTATGAGCAGGCCTTAGATCAACTGATTGAGCTTAAGAGAAGCGGCGCTCCCATCATCAACTCGATAACTTACCTGAAGATGATAAGGGAGCTGGAGCCGCGATTTCATTGCCATGCCGCCGACATCATTTTGCATGTGGCAGCAGACGGCAGCATAGGAAGCTGCCGCGTGCACCACGAGCCGCTGGGAAATGTCTCCCAGGGACTGGCAAAGGTCTGGCAGTCGTCGCAAGATAGGCGCCGGGAGATAGTCCAGGGGTGCGAAGGTTGCCTGTTCTTTGGATATGTGGAGAACAGCTTGCTATTTGATTTTGTGCCTGAAGTGCTGGCACATTACGAATGGATCTAGAATCCGCTGCCAACTTTCATTATCTTTATCTCTTTCCAGGTATCGCCGCCCCATCCGCCTGTCTGGTTCAAGATCTCCAATTCCTCGTCAGAGGTGATATTGAGCAATAGTGTTCCAGTCGCACTCAAATTGCCTTTAGGGACATCAATCCAGCGGAGGCTGACAGTATTGCCTTCTACTGTACCATTGGCGACGCTGGTCCAGCTTGGACTCACACCGGATGACTCGCAGAGCCACCAGACAGAATTATCGATCTGCCGGATATAGATATCAACATCTGGGAGAACTTTCCAGTCTCCCGTCAAATCCACTGCCATAGCTGTTGAGCTTAAGATTGTGGCTAATACAAAGAGCCAATATAGTCTGCTCATTTTCAATCACCAATGTAGTTTTTACCATTATTGTTTATTACTCTTTTCAGTTAAAATTTTTTTCAAAAGTTAAGGATTAGATCATTGGGCTCTTCAAGACATAAATACCAGCCGCCTAGCTATAGTCTCGATGTGGATGAAAAGCGTCCCGACTTGACAGGATGGCTATTTTATGGGTTTTTCGCCTCTTGCTTGTGCTTTTTGCCTACGAGCCTCTTGCTTCTCTTTCTTCTTATTCACCGCTGCATTGCTCAGTGCATCCTTCTTAAACAGGTTGATCATTGAATTGATCCCTCGCATATTTCACAATTAATGTAGCAACATAGCACCCTGATCATATTTAATCTATTTTCATAAAGTAAAAGAAGAAATGCAGGGAGCCTTCACTGCCGATTACTCCCCGGGGCGTTGTCAAATGTCCAGATGGCTTTATCATCGATCTGAATCCATCGTCCGCCACCATTGCTATATGACCAGGTTCCTTTCGCAACAGAAGTTGTGCAAGATTATTTCCAAACGTGTGAATCTATCAGCGAGCTTCGTTATGTATGACCAGATGATATCTTTTAGGGTCTTGAATAGTGTGCTGTTGGGATCGGTGAATACAGAAACGGGAACTATATAGCCCAACCATGAATAGCATCCCTGGTTGATCGCACTCTCGCCCAGGCCTCCATTGGCGCATGTCGAGCATGCGAATGTGTAGACATGCAAGCTTTGGGTGAGGTCCTTGACGTTGTCCATCTTGATTACTGCTGTAATTTGGTTATTCAACTCGCCATAAAAGCCAGTAGCAGACGATAATTGTCTCCGGTGCGCGATGACTAAAGGATATTTCAATAGGGATATTTCATAGGCTCTGCATCACTTGGGAGCTGAACCTTAGTGCAACTGCACAATTAGAAACAAGGTTGATAAATCATTACATATAAATCCGAGAATTGTTAGAATACAAATTAAAAAGGAACAGGAGCAAAAGAAGATGAAAATTGGTCGAAAGGCACTTCTAGTAACCGCTATGGTATTGATGGCGGTAATACATGGTGTATATGCTAACGAGATTTCGGTCGCTGGTGGGACATCCAGCAACTCTATCAGAAATAATGCAACTGAATATACCATTGCTGCCAACCTGAAGGCGAACAATACTCCTGCATGGAATAATAATGAGGAAGACTTCAATTTTGCCGCTCAGGGATTTATGGCAACTGACGATCCTTTAGTTATTCCCTCTGTCTATCCGAATTATACCTCCTGGAATATGGAAGTATTTTCGTACCAAAATAATGGTACCTGTCCGGATTCGATAAATCCGCTTCTGTACAGGCATGCACAATTGAATAACATCAATGGTTTATTCGAAGTTGTCCCGGGTATTTACCAGGTCAGAGGATATGATATAACCGCAATGAGCCTCATCAAGGGGAATACTGGCTGGATAGTCATCGATCCCATGCATTCGGTTGAGACAGCACAAGCTGCCATGAGCCTGGTAAACAGGACATTAGGAAATTTTCCGGTGAAGGCTGTCATCTACTCACATCCGCATGTAGACCACTACCAGGGAGTAAAAGGAGTAGTCACTGACGAAGAATTTGCTGACGACGATGTCGAGATCATCGCACCTGTTGGATTCATGGAGCATGCAGTCAGTGAGAATGTGTATGCGGGAACTGCAATGCAACGCCGGGCTAAGTATATGTATGGACTTCCACTCCCCCGAGATGAGAAGGGTCTTGTGGATAACGGTCTTGGCAAATATCCATCAATTGGGATGTCTTCTCTTATTCCACCCACAATCGATATTAACAGAACTGGTCAAACATTGACTATTGACGGAGTCAAGATGGAGTTTCAGTATACCACGAATACCGAAGCTCCCGTTGAAATGAACATCTGGTTCCCGGATCATAAGGCTCTTTTTATGGCTGAAAACTGCGTGGGAACTCTTCATAATATCCTGACCCTTCGCGGAGCACAGGTGAGAGATCCGCTTTCATGGGCTGAATTCCTTGACGAAGCACGAAGATTATACGGCAATCAGGCGGAAGTTGTTTTCACTGCCCATAACTGGCCGAGGTTCGGGAATGATAAGGTTATTGAACTTCTCGAAAACCAGCGCGACATGTACAAGTTTATCAATGACCAGACCCTGAATCTCATTAATAAAGGATATACCATGGATGAGATCTCTAATATGCTCACCCTTCCCGAATCCTTGCAAGAATACTGGTATACCCATGGGTTCTACGGCCAGATCTATATGGGTGTTAAAGCAACATATCAGAAATATCTTGGATTTTATGATGCAAATCCCATTAATCTAAAGCGCCTTCCCCCAGTGGAGTATGCCCAGAACATAACCAGGTATATGGGAGGAGCGGATGCAGTCCTGCAGAGACTTTCTGATGATTATAAAGCTGGTCGGTATGAACTGGTAGCCTCCATCGCGAATTATCTCGTCTTTGCAGATCCGACCAATATGGAGGCCAGGAAGATGGAAGCTGCTGCTCTTGAACAGCTCGGATATCAAGCAGAATCGGGTCCGGCGCGCAATGCCTACCTAGTTGGAGCCCAGGAACTGCGCAGTACCGAACAGATGCAGGGAAGGACGATGATATCCGCAGACGTAATGTCTGCTATGTCTTTAAGTCAGCTCCTTGATTATCTTGCGGTCAGGCTCAATGGAACAAAAGCTGATGGAGAAGATTTCAAGATGAACCTGATAATCAACAATACATCCGACAAGGCACTAATTCAGGTCAATAATAGTGTGCTCAATTTCTGGTTGGATGAATCCTCGACAAAAGCCAATGTTACCGTCGAGATGCCTCGTAAGACTCTTGAACAACTGGCGCTTGATCCATCTGTTCCTCCGGTAGACGTGATTAATGCCGGGGATTCCTCTGTGTTTGAACGATTTATCGGGATGCTTGATGTGTTTGATGCAGGGTTTAATATTGTCCTTCCCTAAAACCGCAGCAAATGAAAAATATCAGAAAACAGGATGGGATGGCAACCCTCATCCCCCCTTTTATTCTTTCGCAAAGAGATCTTCTGCCACCTGCATGAGGACCTCTCCCAATACCTCCCCACCGTAGTCAGGCAGTATTGTAATGCTTTTATCCCGGTAGCAACTCTTCAGCTCCTGGATGTAAGCTGTTTGAGATGCCTTCTTCTCCCGGCAAAAGCGACAGTCGCAGTCCAAGATCACATGGTTGATAATAATAGAGGAGACTGTAACACCGTGCGACTCTACCGTCTCAATCAGGCGGCGGCTTTCTTCGACTGCCGCTTTCTCAGGGATGGTGACGATAGTGATGCTGGATGCCTGCGGATCGATGAGGGCCAAGCGCATGGTCTCGGCTTTCAGGCGCATGGTCCGAACTTCCGAGAGAATGCGATCTGCAAACCCTGGCTGCAGAAGGTCGAGCATCCCCATCCACCTGTTTCTCATGCCCAGCACTTTTGTGACAAATCCAGTGGTGATGGAAGGCAGTTGCAGCAAAGGCAGGACCATAGCTGTCGGGGCCGAGTCTATGACCACGAAGTCGTACTTCTTTTCGGAGTAGATGTCATTTAATTTGTCCATGAAGATCAGTTCGGAGACGCCGGGCATGTTTCCGAAGTCTTCGGGCAACACCTCCACCTCAAAGAGACCGAAGAGAGCTGTGAAGATGTTCTTGTATCTGCGAAAGAAGCTCCCGGCCTCCTCGGCCAGATCGGGTTCATAAGCATAGAGATGCTCGCGGATCTTTCGTGGCTGGCTTCCCAGGTCGATGCCGAAGATGTCAGAGAGCGAATGGGCCGGGTCCATGGAGAAGACCAGGGTATCTTTGCCCTGATGCGCTTTCCAGATGCCGGATGCTGCCGAGCAGACGCTTTTGCCCACGCCTCCTTTGCCGGCCACATAGATCAGTTTCATAGCTTCCCGATTTTCCCATAGGAATTTAATGTTTTTGCGCTGCAACAAAAAGTTTTTCTACTTCCTGGACATTTTATTAGACTTAATTATAAAAGGGGGCGAAAGGTTTGAGAAAGAAAATTTATCTGATCGGTATATTTATCCTGTGGGCATCAGCCGCATATGGCGGCGCAGGCTCAGGGACGACCGGTCTGGACATCATGGGAAGCGAGGCGAACAATACGACAATCATAGCGCCGGACGGCACACCGGTCGAGGTGAATATCATAGGCAGCACAGCCAGCAACATTCAGATAGGCCGCCCGGCAGAAGTGATCGACAGGCATGGAAAAGAGTGCTGGGGATGCGCTCCATGCGGCGAGAAGAAGTGCTATGAAACCCCATGGGACGACTTCAAGAGGCCTCTATGCTACCCATGGAGTTCGTATATTCCCACCAGATACAACCGGCCGCTTATTAGAAAAGATCAGGCATACATAAGCACTGCGCCAAAGATCCTCACTCTGGGGAGTGTGACGACAAAAGCATAAGTTTAAAAGTATTATTTTTATATTCTTTTTATGCTTTTCCTGTAGCAGTCCCGAGTTTATTCCCGATAATTGCCACTCTTTATTTAAAAAATTTCCCAATAATGAAGGATTAATCAGAACTTATCGGCCCGAAAGATATTTCTACTTCCTGTATATATAAAACATAGGTTAAATATGTTTAGATTAGAGGTGAAATTTGCTGGAGGGGAATGATGTTGAGGAAATCCATTCTGTTAGCTTTAGCGCTGATGCTTTCGGCTTGCAGCGCCTATGCATTTGGCGGTCAGGGATCAATTGTTGTGGATATCGTGGGAAGCTCAACCGATAATACGAAGATCACATCTTCAGGTATGGAAAAAGTGGATCTGGAGATCATCGGAAGCGAAGCAACTAATACAATTATCTCTCCACCGGAGATTGTAAAATGCCCAAGACATATCTGTCCTGACTCCGATTATTCAGACTCGATCTATACCTTAGAAAAAAC
>JAQTXY010000062.1 GCA_028688535.1 Methanothrix sp.
CTACATCTCATTATACCCTGATCAGGAAGCATCTCTTCAGAGAAACGATAAAACCGCCCGAGTATGTCTCTCCGGCCGAGTTTCAAAGAGCGCTTGAGGATGCGGGATTTTCGGTCCTAGCCTGCCGCGGCTTTGATTTCAAGCCATGTCAGGGTTATCTCTTCTTAAATCCATGGCGAAGAGTCATCGATCCGGGCTATTTTCAGGAGAGGCTCTCCCGCTATCTGGAACGGAAGGTGCTGCCCCGGCGGCCAGGTCTCAATCTCCTGGGCTACCGGATATATGTAAAATGCATCAAGAAATGAGATTACTATCCTTCAAGCTCGCCCTTTTCCAGCATATTCTTGATCTGATATTTAGTGGATGAAGCAGGATAGTCTATTATTCTGGCAATCTCTCGCTGTGACGGCCTAGGAACCTGAGACCAGAGATCCTTTATCTGCTGTATCGCCTCGGCGTTTTCAGATATCCTTGAGCGATGTCCGCCTATTTCATGAGCTACTTCTTCTTGCCCGTCCCCCTCATCACCATAGAGCGATTTGCTGCTCTGCTGCACGAATCTCAAGGCCTTTGCCGATATGCTCTTCAGTATCAGGTCGGATGCGAGCTTCTTGAGGGTTTTGCCCTGCAAGACTGCTTCTGCCTCAAGGCCCATATAAGCCTCTTGAGTGATTTCAATTCTTGTGTACCTGGTGCTTGGCATAAAGTCTGCCCTCACATTTCGTCGTCGTAATGTCTCTAGATTGAAGGCATTTAAATGATACTGTTTGAATCAGGATACGAAAAATAGAGCGATGAGATCATCATCGCCACTTAGAAATGAAACTCGTAGTGGAAGGGTATGTAGAAGATCCACACGAAGTATATCGCCATCAGAACAAGTCCCAGAGGAACGCCCAGCTTGGCCCATTCCTTGCTGGAGATGCCCAGCTTACCGGCAGAGATGATATTGGGGATATTGCCGGGGATGAGCATACCTCCGGATACGAGGAGGCCCATGAGGACTGCCTGAATCTGAACCATGCTCATGGCCGGGCTCATCTCAGCCGCGGTCAGGGTGGCATTATCCAGAATAGCGGAGATCATGTTGACCCAGTAGAGAATCTCAGGTGATATGCCGAGAATGTACTTGTCTATTACCACCTTCATGCCGCCGCCCAATAACAGAAGTGCCATGACGAAGACATAGACCTTAACAGCTCTGATTACCACATCTTTCAGGCCGCCGTCATCTTCCTCAGTCACTTTGCATTCCACGGCTTTGGCTTTGCCGGTAAAGAACATGGCAAGAAGGCCCATGACCAGACAACCGGGTATGATGTAGATGGCAAGCTGGTTGAAGAGGAAGAAGAATCCCGCATTGTAAGGCTCTCCCTGCAGCTTGGTAATGGCAATGGTAGATAGCGGCTCGCCTACAGGGGTGAGCACAGCGCCCAAGCCGATGGAGAAGCAGGCTATAATGATCAGATTGATCTTCGTCTGCCGGTCAAAGGGCATGCAGTTCATGAGCTCTACCAGCAGCAAAGAGGCAATGATAGCCGTAATGACGCTGGAAGACAGGCCCAGAATAGCCACAATCAAGAATACGATAATCTTAACAGGAACTACTTTGGTGATGGAAGTCATTGCCTTTTGGACGGCAGTCTTTCCATAATGGAAGAGAAGGCCTGCCACCAAAACCGCCGGAACGATTCCCTTAATCACTGGCTCTTCAATAGCCTCCATTATTATCTCCTTATTCCAGCCAATAAGCTCCACCTGATGTTCTGTGTAGCCTAGGGTTGCCATTAAAGCTTCTTTATTGTAGAAGCTGGAAATGGTTACTGCCAATATTCCCATAACGAACAGAAATACCTCAAGGTTATGCTCGATCTTCTTGACCATGAACGGCCCGACGAGCACAATTAGCACTATGGCCAGTAGGCCAAGGTCTAGTGGGTCAAACTGCACAATTATTCCCTCCAATCTCAACAAAATACTCGATATCGATGATCATTAAATTCTTTACAGACCGAATGCCACCTAGGCACACGTCTCTTACCCTATTGCTGAGTGCAAATGTGATTTTCGCACTCTTTTGTAGAATCCAGGTAAGTCCTTCCCCCTTTGCGTGCCATCTTGCAGGATATAACTGGTTATAAATAAAACCTAACAAAACACTAGACATTAATTTATCCTGATAAACTGAGGATATTGACAGGTAAGACCGCCATTGATGACACGAACTGAGCCTTTGATATAAGCAGGTCTGATCTGAAAGACCTGATAGCAAATCACATGGCAGTACATTGTCCATAGCCAGCCTACCAGATAACCAAATATGTCAATTGCCCAAGCGCAAGATGGGGCAGACCGGATGAATTTGAGCAGGGGCAAATTGTGGCCAACTTCTGCAATGGAGGTGGTCTAAATTCCTTGAATGCAGAAGCCGAAACCATTTGCATGCCCATCCATCATCTACCTTAGGCTCCATTGATTAAAAGGTTTTTAACTCTTTTGGTAAAAGGGTAAAAAAGCAATTAAGCAAAAATTGTATAATACAATCAAGAATATGTGGAAATCATTTGCACATATCGAAACATATCAGCCAATACAGACATGAATAGAAGCCAAAAGCATTTAATATTGGGAGAGCATCCGACTAGCACACTCTCTACGAGAGAGCAGATGTAGGATTATTAGCAACGAGGTGGTCTAATGGTTACTGTACTGGGTGAGGTTGTAACTCAAGTCGATATGCTATTGGCAGTTATAGCCCTGCTAGTTTTGATATTCCCCTTTAAAGTTAAGATAGTTGAACAGAACTTGGAATTATTTCTATTTATAATGGGCGCGGCTGCGGTTACTGTGACCAACAAGTGGACAATGGAAGTGGTCATGACTGCTGCAGAAGAGCCGGTAATGAAGGGCATTGTACCCGCGGTCTTGGTGGCCGGATTTATATTTCTCTATGGCCAGAAAGCCTTCCAGAACTTCATGGGTGGCGTGGTCAAGAAGATGAACCTGGGCGTTATCATATTTGTCTCTACCCTTGTTCTAGGACTTATATGCTCCGTCATCACGGCCATCATCTCCTCGCTCTTCCTCTGCGAGATCGCCAATACCCTGCCCCTGGACAGAAAGAACAAGATTAATTATGTGATCATTTCCTGTTTTGCCATTGGTCTAGGTGCTGTGCTTACCCCTCTGGGAGAGCCCCTGTCCACCATCGCCATATCCAAGCTTTCGGGACCAGAACTTTATCCGGGCGGACCCTGTTGCGCAGGCTTCTTCTACCTATTCGATCAACTCGGCATTCTGATCATCCTGGGCGTCTTGCTCTGCGCATTATTTGCCATGTACTACATCAAGCCGACAACGGGCAAGGTGGAACAAATGGGAAGCACCGAGGCAGGAAGCATCAAAGAGGTTGTGATCAGGACGCTCAAGGTTTATGCATTCGTGGCAGCTCTCTTCCTTTTGGGCGCTGGAATGGAGGTGCTCATATTCAAGTACTTCACTAAGATCCCGGATTATGTCCTATTCTGGGTGAATATGCTCTCCGCCATCCTGGATAATGCCACCCTGACTGCAGCCGAGATATCCAAGGCACTGACTCAGAAGCAGATTAATGCTGCACTCTACGGCCTGCTCATCTCCGGCGGCATGCTCATCCCCGGCAATATCCCCAATATCATATCTGCCGGCAAGCTGGGCATCACCAGCAGCGAGTGGGCAAAATTAGGTGTGCCATTAGGACTGGTTCTCAACGCCCTGTATTTCGTAATAGTATTCGTTATGGGAATCAACCCCACTATTGGGCTTTAATTGGAGCTCAATATACACCTATTTTTTGGTTTAGATATTAATCACTAAAAGAGAAAATTGTGATTGCTTGATGCCTTATTCCTGGTGACCATCTTCGTCGATAGACTGTACTTCTTGAATTTGCCCTTTTGCAGCGTTTTCCGACCCCTTGACACGCCGCCATAGGAAGTATCCGACCATACAGACCACGACTCCGCCCATCTCCAGGACCACCACGGTTGTACTATGGATGCCGGAAACAAGCAGAAGCTCCCAAGCCACCAACATGGCCAGCAATCCGGTTAATACCATTACTAATGCGGCCACTTTTTGAATTATGAGATTCTTATTCATATCTTGCCTTAAAAAGGATTCAGATGTGCATGGATATGAATATTTGCCATATTTTCTGAAAAGTTATAACAAATAAAAAATACTGCTGATTGGTGCAAGGCCGTTTCTTCTTACGGCAGCTCTATTGTACCTACCACTCTCAGCTTGCCGCCCTCGGGATAGGTGAGAACTGCCTTTGCTCCCGGCCGGTAGACCAGCATCTTATCCAGCTTAAGTTTCAGCTCCACCTTATGCCAGTCACCTTCTGCTGATGCGGCCTCGACTCTCGCCGGTACATACTGCATCCAGTGGCCGATATGAAGAACCATCCCCTCCTTCAAAGGAGCGGGCCAGTATTTGACGATCGCGGCCTTTGCAACGATAGATGAGACCTGTTTGATGGTTTTATCGTTGGTGAGTATTGTCCCTCGATCAATGTCCTCCACCTCGACGCCCTTGAGGGCGATGCCCGTCCTCTCGCCTATGCCCGCTGTATCGAAATCCTCATCATGTTTTTGGATGGAACGCACCTGGGCAGTCTTCTCTCCCGGCATAACCATGAGAACATCGTGTTTCTTGATGCTCCCTTCGGCCACAGATCCCAGGACGACCGTACCTATGCCGCGCACATTGAAGAAATGATCCACCGGCAAGGATCCAGTCGCTCTATCTTGCGGGGAAATCATCTTTCCCACATCTTCTAAAAGCCTCTCGCGCAGAACGTTCTTGTCGTCTTCAAGCAACTCATAGCCATCGACCACAGTGCCCTTTATGAATGGAGCAATCTGCTCGCGAGAGAGGTAGTTTTTCAGGACTATTATACCCTCTTTCACGCCTATCGAGTCCAGCATGATGACCGACTCCCCGAAGGCTGGATTTATCTGCTCGACAATCAGCAGGGCCTTCTGGGCCATGGAAACGGCATAGAAGAGAGGTGCCAGCCTCTCCGGATAGCGGGTCGGCTCTATGAAGGTGACTGTGTTCTGTCCTTTTTTCAGGTTGTAAAATGTAAGATCACTGGCAGTTCCCTTCTTGCCCAGCTCTTTGCCATAGTCGAGGGACCCCAGGATTGCAACATTGAGATTCGCCATATGTAACGAAATCATCCCTGGGATAATAGGTTTTGCGGTGGCATGAAAGCCCCACTATTTATAGGAGCCCGCCGGAAATTTGGGGTTATGTGTGGAGCGGATTTGTCCGACATTGATGTGGAAATGCCCAGTGAAATGAAAGGCGATACAAGAAAAAAGACCAGACAGGATAAAGGACAAGATAAGAGCAAAGCTCATAGGAACGGATGAAATTAATGAAAATCTCAATGTAATTGGATCCGGCTGATGGCAAAAGCGTAAATTTTATAGTTCAATTATTAACCTGAATATTGTTTATTTATACTACATAATTTAATACACCGTTGTATAAACTCTCACACATCTCTTCTCCATCTTGCACCAGCTGAATGGCCCGAAACGTTGTTATTTGATCTACAATACACAATCTTTAAATACAATGTACTTTTTAACTCAGTATAGTACAATATTATACATTTGATCTGGTGATGACTTTGAGTTACCTTCAAAAGATCGTGGAAGGGCGCGACCTTTCCCAGGAGGAGGCCGAGACCCTTATGGGAGAGATATTCGGCAGTGCCACAGATGCCCAGATAGGCGCTCTGCTGGTTGCTCTGCGCATGAAAGGCGAATCCATCTCGGAGATTGCAGGCTTTGCCAGGAAGATGCGCTGTTCGGCAGTATGCATCCACCCCAAGGTCGAAGGCACTTTAGTTGATACCTGCGGCACTGGTGGAGATGCCTCCAACACCATCAACGTGAGCACTGCTGCGGCCATAGTCGCCGCTGCCTGCGGTGTGCCTGTGGCCAAGCACGGAAACTATGCTGTTAGCTCGAAATGCGGCAGCGCCAATGTTCTCTCAGAACTCGGTGTCAACATAAGTCCCGAGCCCGGAGCAGTGGCGGATATGATCGAACGCCTGGGATTGGGATTCATGCTGGCACCCATCTTCCATCCGGCCATGAAGCGTGTAGCCCCGATTCGGCGCGAATTGGGTCTGCGCACCGTCTTTAATATCCTGGGGCCTCTGACCAATCCCGCCGGAGCCAAAGCGCAGCTCATGGGCGTCTACGACCCGCAACTTTCCGAGAAGCTAGCCAGAGTCTTCTTGATGCTGGGCACAGAGAGAGCCATGGTGGTGCACGGCATGGGTATGGACGAGATCACCAACACTGGCGAGACTCGGGTATCAGAGCTAAAAGACGGAATGGTTAAAAGCTATAGCCTAATGCCCCAGGATCTGGGATATCAACTGGCCAGGCCGCAAGATATCGCAGGTGGATTGCCTGAGGAGAATGCCAGAAAACTGGTGGCCGTGATGAAAGGTGAGCGGTCCCCGGCCAGAGATATCATCGCCATGAACGCAGGAGCTGCCATCTATGTCAGCGGAAGGTCCACCACACTCAAAGAAGGAGCAAATATGGCAGAGATGGCCATAGACGCCGGCAAAGCCCTGCACCTTCTGCAAAGAATGGCGGAGATGAATGGCGACCCAAAAAAGCTGGAGCGGTTTTTGTGACCAGGATTAAGGTCTGTGGAATCATGAACAGTGCAGAACTCACCCAGGCTGTCCAGGCAGGAGCGGACGGGGTAGGATTCATTGTAGAGATAGATAAGTCCAGGCATTGCCTCTCGGCAAGAGAAGCAGCAGATCTGATAAAACAGGTGCCGCTGTTCACCAAGAGCGTGGCGGTCATTGCCCCTGATGATGTAGAGAGAGCTGTAGAGCTAGCCATGAAGACGGGAGCTGATGTGTTGCAGGTGCATGGATCATTAAGCGCTGAGGATATGGCGGAGCTGAAGGGCAGAGTTGCTCAGAAGCTGGTGGCTACTGTCGCCTCGGACTGCACGCTGGATGAGATCGGGGATTATGCAGCCAGTGCCGATGCCGTTTTGCTGGACACATTATGCAATGGAACGCTGGGAGGGACGGGAGCGGTTCATGATTGGAACAAAAGCGCCGCCCTAGTCAAGAGCCTGAAAGTACCGGTGATATTGGCAGGCGGCCTGAATCCCAATAACGTGGCTGCGGCTATAAGGAAAGTCGGGCCCTATGCAGTGGACGCCTCCAGCGGCCTGGAGACTGCCGGCAAGAAAGATCCGCAAAAGATCTTCTCCTTCGTCAGGGAGGTAAGAGCATGTCCTCTTCCCCAGTAGAGCCGATTTACGTGGACGTGACCGATAAGGTGAGCGTGGACGCGCCCCTCTCTCTTTACCTGGCCCTCCGAGGCCGCAGGTATCCCTATCTGCTGGAGTCGGTGGAGAAGTCGGGCCAAAAGGCCAGGTTCTCCTTCGTGGGAGCCGATCCTTCCGCAGTAGTGACTGTCAAGAACCGCTTCCTGCATATGCAGTTTTTTAGCGGCGGCATGGGCCCCATCGAGGAGAGGCTCTCAAGATATGTGGATGTGGAAAAGAAGGGCTCGATCCTGCAAGGACCGATAAAGGAGGGCTACGATCTCTTTGATGCCCTCCGGGCGGCCATCCCCTGTAGCCGGGGCATGCCCAACAGCTTTGGCAGGCAGGTCTTCACCGGAGGAGGAATAGGCTATCTGGCCTACGATCTGGTTAAAGAGCGCCTGGGCAGAATGTCCACATCGGATGCACCGGATGCCGAGCTATGCCTGGCGGAGAGCACTTTCATCTTTGACCACCTCACTCGCAAGGTCTACTTCACCATCGCCCCCATTCTGCCCGGCCCCAAGGTCAACCTGATAGAGACCATCGGCGGAATCGACCCAGACTACGATCAGGCTGAGGACCTGAATATTGCAGGTAAAATCCTCTCTACCGACAGGCAGCAGCAGTATGAAGAAGCGGTACGCAAGGCTAAAGAGCACATTTTGGACGGAGACATATTCCAGATAGTATTGGCCCGATCGACCAGAATAGAGTGTCCGGATCCCGTCAAACTCTATCGGAAACTGCGCAGCATCAATCCCAGCCCTTACACCTATCTCTTCGAGTTTGGCGACTTGGCCATTGTGGGAGCATCACCCGAGACTCTCTTTAATCCCTATGATCGCAAGCTGAGGGTCAATCCCATTGCCGGCACCTGCCCTCGGGG
>JAQTXY010000063.1 GCA_028688535.1 Methanothrix sp.
CAGGGGCCAGAGTTCCAATGAATGCCTGATCGTCGGTGGAAGAGAATGGCTTGAAGATGGAAAGCCTTGCGATCGCGTCTTTAACAGGATCCTCCCCAATATTTTTATATGTTGCTTTGATTTCAGCCTTCTTAGCGCCTGCAGAAAGCACTCCGGTTGAATTGGTGATCACAAAGTCTGCCTGCTTCTTGATTTTGAGGATGAGGGGGACAGTCTGATTGGCCTTGTGGTAGATATATGACACCTGGTAATTCGCTAAGGTGGGTGCACTTCCGCTAGTAACGAGCTTGGAAGCCTGCACCCTGACATTATCCTGATAATCGTAGGATAGGTTCAAACTGAGGGGATAGGTTCCGGCTGGGGCATGCTCTCCGATCTTGACTGTATATTTCAAAGGCGACTGGGTCTTATCGCCCGACTTAAGGGATTGAATAACCTGATCCCCTGATTTGATCTCTATCTGAGGATTATCGGAGCGCAGGTACGCAACGATGCCAAGTGCTGTCGGCTTTTTGTACTCTTCCTGCAACTCGGCGCTGGCCAATGCGAACTCCTTAGGATCGTCTGGAGTCAGATCCTCCTTGAAACCCAATATCCGTCCATAGTTGGTCAGATCTACATAAAGAGAAACAGTATCTCCACGCTCAAACTCATCCGTTCCGGAGATGCTGGCAGAGATATCCGGACTGCCATACATGGTGTAATAATTGTCTCCGCCCAGCTCAAATGGTATATAGGTATTTTGGGCCGAGACTGCCATTATCAGAGCCAACAGGTAAAAGCCAACCAGGGCCATATTAATTTTCATAATCATCCTCCTCTTGCCATCAGCTTGAGGGCTTTCTTGAGTTCATATTTCGCATTCTCAACCACCGCTCGCCGAATCTCCATGCGGTACATGAGCACTACGAAGACCGTGAAGGTTGTGAGCAATGCGAATACTATCGCTAGGACTGTAACCGTCCCAAAATTATTGGTAATAAGGAAGGGAGAAGATATCAGGGCAGCAAACCCAAATACGGTTGTAAGGCCGGAGGCAATTAGTGCCGATCCTATGCGCTTGGATGAAATCTTGAGCGCTTCCAGGGGCTGGCCAATTTTCGCCAGCTCCTCGTAGAAGCGCTCCATCATCAGTATTGCGTATTCCGATCCCACGCCCAGAATCAGTGCGCCCAAACATGCAGTAAGGGGGGTGTATTTCATGTCAGTCAGATACATCACTCCTCCCATCCAACCGATTACCACCAACATGGGCAATACTGGAAGAAGCGCCTTTATGATATCTCTGTAGATCAGCAGCAGCACGATAAATATCAGCACCAATCCAAGCAGAGTCATCTCCGTCCTGCCTTGTGTCAGAGCACCGATTACGGTAGTCATCACTACAGCATCGCCCGTCTCTCGCACGGAGACACCAGGTGGTGGCGGATGCCAGACAATATCTTTATCGATCTCTTTTATCAGTCGGTCGGTGCCCTCTGCACCTAGGTTGGTCAGAGCCTTGCCCACATTCAGCTTGATCAAGGCCGTGTCATGACCATCCAGTTGCCGAACTTGCATCGCAAAAGGTAGCTCTTCGATCAGCTTTCTGATCTCAGTAGTGTCCTCTGGTATCACTCCGCCATTGGACTGCTTGACTGTAGAGGCAATGCACTCGTAACCATATATTTGATCACGGGATTCCTTTAAATAACTGGAAAAATCGTCCATCCAGCGAAATGTATCGGGATTGGTAATGTCATCCGCCTGAACGATAAGGTCCAACGTATCCGTGCCTCCAAAGATATCGCTCATGTGTCTAAAGTCGATGAGCGGGGGCAAATCCTGGGGCACATAATTCTTGAAATCTGTATCTACCTGGACCAGAGTATCTGCATAGATGCCCGCCAGAGAGAGGAATAGTGCAGCAGCAAGCACCAGATGCCATCTTTGAATACAGATGTCTGAGACCTTTTCAATGACGTCACCGATTGTTGTGTCTTTGGGAGCATTAACTGTAGCACCTTCTTTTTGCCCTGCACTTCCGGATGGATTTCTCCTCTCCACAACATAAAGGATAGTAACCCCCACGAAAAGGGCAGATAGATAGCAAAGGAAGAGCCCGACCAGGCATAGCAGCCCGAAATCTCTGGTCATAGGCACGGATGAGGTGAGGAGGGAGACAAAGCCCATGGCGGTTATGACAAGGGCGATCATGACCGGCTTGGAGACGTTGCCGACGGTCTCTACCACGGCCTGCCTTGGCGAGCCGCTTTTTAGGAATTCTTCATGGATCCTGTTATGAAATTGAATGGCATAGTCTATGCCGATGCCTATCAGCACCGGAAAGGCTGACATGGATACCATGGTAAAAGGTATTTGAAGAAATCCCATTGCTCCGAAGGTCCAGGTTACGCCCAGGAAGACAATAGGTATGGGAAGCAGAGACCACTTCACATGGTTGAACGAGATCAGCAGTGCTACTATCATGAGAAGGCCAGCCAGAGCAAGGATGGGACCATTGCTCGTTGCCATCTCCTCGGTTATTGATTGCATGAGCGCCGGTTCGCCTGTTACGGTAACGATCACATCCGGCGGAAACTCAGCCATCGTCACCTGACCGGATGTCTCGGCATAAATCTCTTTAAGTTGTGCTTCCTTTAGTGATACCGGCAGATCAATGGAGAGCATGGTGTGCTTTTTATCGGGCATCATGGCGTTTACTGCCGGAAGATTAGATGGATAAGCAAGAATTTCGTCGATCCTTTCCTGGGTGGGAATTGCTCTTATGCCGCTCTCGCTTTTCTCTGTATTTGCTACGATATCGGCAATGCTCGTCACAGCCAGCACATCCGGAGCCATGCGCATCTTTTGCGAGAGTTTATCCATCGATCTCAAGATATCCGGTTTTGTGACGTCGTCCGCTTCAATGAGTACAGCTATGGACTCGGTAGCAAACTTTTCTACATAGAGATGGTCGAAAAGCTGGTAGAGAGGCGAATCTTTGCCTACCATGCTCTCTGTGGACATTCCTTGCATCTCAATTTGCTGGGCATAGTGCAGAGAGGCAACAGTTAAAAGCAATGCTGCTGCCATGATTATTATCGGATTGTCTGCAATCCACTGGCCGAGCCTTTCTGTGCCTTTCATTCCTGTATGCCTCAACTCTGTTCGGAAATTACCAAACGTCCGGAACATGCGAAAAGTACTTAAAAGTTGTGGTCTTCTAGCAATAGATGGACCGAGAAGAGAAGGATATCTTAAAGATATATATGGTCGATGCCTTCGTCAAAGTAGCGAACAGCTACGGTTGTTGCGACGCGGTGGGAGTCTTGCGCGGCACATTGTTTCTGGCGGACAGACCAGTCTCCATGGATGAACTTGTTGAGGAAACCGGTTACAGCAAGTCCACAGTCAGCGCCAATATGAGCACGCTGGAAAGACGAGGGCTGGCAAAGAGAGTGATAATACCAGGCGACAAAAGATACCACTATATTCCGGTTACCGAACCTGAATCTCTTAAGAAAGAAATGATAATTAACATGAGAAATGAGATGCAGGCCATAATCGCCGCTATGAACAGGACAGAGGAGGATCTTAAAGCCTGCGGTTATGCGTCAGAAGCGGCATTGGAGAGAATTGATAAAGCAAGACGCTTCTACATGCAAACGGATCGGCTCTTGGACATGATATCCCGATACAACATGGAAGATTTGATCAACCTGTTGCAGCAGGATCTTCAAGAGAAAAAATAGCCCTGGAACGGATGAGAACAGCCCATTGCATTAATAAATATAAACTTTCTGACCGTCCAATATATTGATTAAGAATAACGATATCTTTGCGTTGGAAGCGCGGGCAGTGATAACCGTTGGGCGAAGAGAAGCTTACAGGCTGCGATCCTGAAATAAAGATCGAACAGATGGTGCGGAAAATTACAGAGATGCAGGAGAGTGGCAGCAATAATAGGCAAATGACTGCATCACTCTTAAGCCTAAAAGAGGACCTCGAAGATCTATTATCTTGCTTTTCGCAGCGCTGCGTATCTCTTCAAAAGGATTGTGCTCCGGCCAATGGGAAGAACTCAGATAATGAGATTCAGAAGATGACAAGAGCGATAGAAGCACTTCCTTCAGATATTGTTCTTACAGATCTTAATGGAAATATTGAGTATGTAAACGCCAGCCTTCTGAAGAATTCCGGTTTTAGCGATGTATCAGAGTTAAAAGGACTATCTGTATTCGACTTTACGAATGCCGAAGGTAAAGCCAAGCTACAAGAAGAGATCATACCCGCCCTTCACGCCGTTGGACAATGGCAGGGCGAGCTTCTTCTAAAGAGGACGGATGGCCAATCCTACATGGCGGAGATGATATGCGCATTGCTCAAAGACGACTTTGGCAAGCCCACCTATCTATTGGCCAACTTTTTCAACATCACCGACAGGAAGCGCGCTGAAGAAGCACTGCTCCTAGACGATTCCCGGCTGGAGGCGCTACAAAGGCTAAACCAGATGGATGAGGCATCCATTCAAGAGATCACCGACTTCGCTCTGGAGGCCGGAGTCAAGCTTACCGGATCCAAGCTAGGCTACCTGGCTTTTGTTGATGATAAAGAAGAGACGCTCTATATGCACTCCTGGTCCAAGAAGGCCATGCAGATGTGCGATATCGAACATAAACAGGTAATCTATAATCTGGCGGATACTGGGCTTTGGGGTGAGGCTGTTCGGCAGAGAAGAGCGGTGATAACCAATGATTACGCCGCCTGCCCTCAGAGAAGAGGTGTTCCGGTAGGTCACGTCGATATTGTGCGCCACATGAATGTGCCTATCATGGATAAGGGCAAGATAATAATTGTGGCGGGTCTGGGCAACAAGGAGGTGGAGTACGACGACTCCGATGTGCGCCAGCTAACACTGCTCATGAGCGGCATGTGGAAGATCATCCAGCGACGAGAAACAGAGGAAGCGTTGCACCGGCGCGATCTATTGCTGCAAGGGGCGGCTAAAGCCACCAACTATTTGCTCACTCCCGATCCCCAGGCCATAACAAGAGCATTAGGCATTCTGGGAGAAGCAGAAGATGTGGATCGGGTCCATATTCTGGAGAACCGGGAATTACAGAGCGAAATAAGGCTGGAGAGCATTCCTTTGCAGTGGTTTAGGGATACAGGAAAGCCATTTTCGGGAGATTTATCCTGGGTGGAGCATTTTCCAGACTGGAGGGATAAGCTCTCTCGATGCGATCCCATTCAGGGCATAACTGGGCAAATCTCACATCCTGGTGCAAAGATGCTGGAGGAGTTGGGGATTCGCTCTTTTCTGCTCCTGCCCGTCTTCATCGAGGATCGGTTTTTTGCAGTTATATGTTTTGAAGATTGTCATAATGAGCGGCGATGGATCGATAGCGATATATCTGTACTTCAGGCAGCGGCAGGAAGTATTGGAGAAGCCATTTTGCGCAGAAGGACGGAAGAGGCTCTGAAAAAGACGCAAGAAGGGCTGGAAAAGAGTGTGTCTGAGAGAACTGCCTGGCTCCTCCGAGCTAATGAGGCACTGCAAGAGGAGATGGTCAAGCATAGAGAGACGGAAATGGAGCTTCGCTGTGCTCAGCAGGCAGCAGATGCAGCTTGCCGGGCGAAGAGCGAGTTTTTAGCCAATATGAGCCACGAGATACGCACTCCCATGAATGCTGTCATCGGCCTTGCCGGGCTATTGCTGGAAACAAAACTAACGGAAGAGCAACGTGACTATGTGGAGACCATCCACAGCAGTGGTGATGCTTTGCTTGCCATTATCAACGATATCCTGGATTTTTCAAAGATTGATGAAGGCAAGATGAAGCTGGAGCATTTGCCGTTCAATTTACGCGAGAGCATTGTGTCCTCGCTGAATATGGTGGCGACAAAGGCAGCGGAAAAAGGACTGAATCTGACCTATGCTATTGACGAGAGTATTGCTCCCTCCATTCTGGGGGACGCGGTTCGACTGCGCCAGATCCTGGCTAACCTTCTCAGCAATGCAGTAAAATTTACGGAAAAAGGCAGCATCGGTATTCGTGTAGAACCGGGTGAAAATGAGGACGAAATTCACTTTTCGATTATCGATACGGGGATAGGCATCAGCTCTGATGACATGAAAAAGCTCTTCCTCTCCTTCAGCCAGGTAGATGCTTCTACCTCCCGAAAATATGGCGGTACTGGTCTGGGTCTGGCCATAAGCAAGAGGTTGGTAGAGTTGATGGGCGGCAGGATCTGGGTAGAGAGCAAGTTGGGAATGGGCTCGACCTTCAACTTTTCTGTTTTCGCTCCTCCATTTTCAGGAGAGGCTGCCATGCATCATCTGGCCGGCAAGAGAATAATGGCTCTGCTCAGCAGCGTGAGCTGCTTGAAGATGCTGTCGGATTATGCCCGCTCATGGGGGATGCAGATATATCCTGTGGTTTCGTCCATTGAAGCGCGAGAGAAGTTAGAGAGCCGTTTTGATGCCGCAATTTTGGATCTTGATGTTCCGGGGGCAGAGGAGCTGGCCGAGGAGATAGAAGAGCGTCTTCCGGTCATCAACCTCGCGTCACCCGGTCAGCAGAGAGCTGGCAAGAAGACTCTGATTAAGCCATTTTCGCAAGCATGCATTCTCTTCGCCCTGCAGGAGACTCTAGCCCCCCAACGTCATAAGAAGATGAGACCGTGTAGCAGCGAAGCGATGAACCCTGATCTGGCCATATTGCTGGCAGAAGATAACCTAGTCAACCAAAAGGTCGCACGTCTAATGCTAAAGAAATTGGGCTACAAAGCAGACCTGGTCTGCAATGGCCGAGAGGTCTTGCAGGCTATTTCAAAGAAGAGCTACGATGTGATCCTCATGGATGTGCAGATGCCGGAGATGGACGGCCTTGAGGCCACCCGTGCCATTTTGGATCTCAATTTGGAGAAAAGGCCAAAGATCCTGGCCATGACTGCTTATGCCTTGGAAGGAGATAAAGAGAGATGTCTGCTTGCTGGGATGGATGGCTACATATCCAAACCGGTGCAGATTGAGGAGCTGAAGAGTGCCCTCTCTTGCCAGAAAATTTCCTCACATGGGGTAGATAAGACCAACTGAGGCTGCTTTCCGAAAACTGCATGTGGTGCTACCGGCCGAGCAAGATGGCAGGTCCCTGGATCTTTTCAATTACTCGTCTATCGGGCAGCTGCAGCTCGGGCAAGAGCCGCAACTCCCTCCATCCCCTGCGATCTCATCATTGCAGATCATCTCCATTCTGTCCAGTCCCCACTCCGGAGGCCGCCATCCATCCTCGGCGTAAGATGTTGCTTCGCCAATAGTCACCGTGGCGCTGGCTGCTGCCATCCCTCCGCCTGATCCGTCCAGGGCATGAGCTTCAGCCTGGGCGGTGTTCACGAACCTGCCGTTTTGCATTGCCGAAGCCCGGTATTCGATGAACCGGCTCTTACCGGCAGGTATGGCTCCCGTCACCCAGACCAGATCCTGTCCCTGCACCTGGGGCTCGGCGGAAGCATTCAGGAGTTGCAGTCCCACGGGCAGACGATCTGTGACCTGGGCCACCAGGCTCACGTTAGCTCGGTTTTGCAGAAGGATGCGATACCAGATGGTCCTGCCGTCGGCGTCGTCCACACGCGCCTGCTTTTCCATGAGCATATCCGGCTGGCAGCATGAGAGCCAGCCAAACTGCATGACGCTCATATTGCCAGCAGTCACCCACTCGTCGTTATGCCCGCCGGATGCGTAGACCAGATTGACCAGTTCATCCTGGGGGTCGGTTAAATTCAGCCTCAGGCTGATGGTCACAGACTGGCCGATGCCCAGGTAGAGCAGCGACCAATTAGCGTAACCGCCAGCCAGTTTTGCGGGCTTGAGCGAGGAGCTGAGGTAATCGGTTCCGGCTGGGAAGATATCCCATACATAGACCGGGCCCAGGGCCGTGTTGCCGTCGTTCTGAACGGTGATGGTATAATCGGCGGCAGCCGTTCCGGGCACCAACCAGCCGGTCTTGTTCAGAGTGAGGTGAGGCCGGTCGAAGCGGGAGACTCCGCCCAGGTGGACCTTGCGCTGCAAGGAATACTCACCCACGTACTCTTCATCCTGGTCCAGCATGCTCCTGTTACCGGATTCATAGACTGCCCGGAAGCGTCCCTGGCCGCGATAGCTGAGGTTGCTGGACATATCGTTCAGCCCCGAGGCCTTTGTCTCTTCTTTGATGTAGTCCGCACTGCTGATCTCCTGGCCCA
>JAQTXY010000064.1 GCA_028688535.1 Methanothrix sp.
TTGGAAATGACACTGCTTTGCTCATGGCAAAGATGACTGTGCCGGTCAACCTGCAAAAGCCATATATCGCTGCCGGAAATAATACAACAAGCAAGGGCATAACCCATGATATAAATGGTGAAGGAGCGAAATATACTACCAACGATGTCAATCTCATGTCGGACGCAGCCATAGCAAAATATGCGACATCAGACCAGGGAAAAACCCAGGGTGCTGCAGATTTCCTTGGGGGAGTCTAAGCCGCAAGACAATTGCATTGGCAGCTGTAATTCTTTTTTTCATTTGAGGAAATGTTGGTTGGACAGCCAGTTAAGGCTGCCCATCTTTCTTCAGGTTCTCTTCCAGGTAGCCGAACAGTCGGTGCAAGAAGTAAGTATCGTAGCTGAGATCGTGGTTCCTGTTTGTCATGATCAAAAGATCGAATGGCCGGTCGGCGTCTATGAACGCATCGACCAGTTGCATGGTCATGCAAGGATTAACGTTATCATCTGCATCCCCGGCGATAAGCAGCAGCTTGCCTGTCAGATTCCCGGCCTTCCAGGATGTTATCTGCTCCCCATAATCAGATGAATTCAGGCCCTCGTACTTCTCGCCCCAATAAGCCCCATAAAATCGGCTGTCATAGTCTCCACCTGAGGCCACGCCCACCTTGTAGAAATCAGGATAGGTGAGCAGAGCCTGAGCGGTCATAAATCCGCCTGCCGAGTGGCCGAACATCCCTACTCTGCTCATGTCCATGTAAGGCCGATCCCGCGCCAGCTGCTTTAGGACATTTATGTGATCCGGCAGCGCGGCATCGCCCAAGTGACCGTAGGAAGCATCATGAAATTCCTTGGATCGGTAGGGAGTTCCCGGGCCGTCCAGAGTGACGACTATGAACCCCAGCTCAGCTACAGCCTGAGCCCTCCAGAAGATCTTGTTCACCCAGGCTTGGTCTCCTGGGAAGGATTTCGCGGTGACTATGATCCAGGGGCCGGGATAAACAGTCTCCACAACAGGATACTTTTGGGAGGCATTGAAGTTGGTCGGCTTAATTAGCAGTCCAAAGAGGTCTGTCTTGCCGTCCAGCGCCTTTACGCTAAACCTCTCCGGCGGTCTCCAGCCCATATCTGTGATGTTTTTTATGTCTGCGCTCTCCAAATTCATGGTTATATTGCCGAAAAGATCTCTAATCACCGTTACCGGAGGCTCGTCCACTCTGGAGTAAGTGTCTATAAAGGCAGTCCCGCTGGGATCAGCCTGAATATTATGATCTGCGTCTTCCGGCGTGAGCAACTGCAAATCGCTGCCATCCAAATTCACCCTGTATAAATGGCGATAATAGGGGTCACGACCCGGCTCTCTGCCTCCTGCTGTAAAATAGACCTGTGATCTATTTTCGTCCACAAACAAAAGATCTCTAACGACCCAATCGCCGCAGGTTATGGCGCTCTTTTGCTTGCCGTCATTGCCATAGAGATACAGATGGCCAAATCCATCATTCTCTGAAAACCAGACAATGTCTCCGTTCTTCATGATTTTAACGTTTGGAGAGCTGGCATAATCCAGGTTGGCTTCGACGTAAGTGCGGCCTTGCTCCTTTTGGATCTCCTCAGTTTTGCCGCTTTTCGGATCGGTCCTCAGGAGAAGCAGAGCTTTCTCTCCTCGCTCTGCAAATAGCGAGTAGAGCACCTGACCATCCTCACTCCACCATTGGAGCACATCTTCCTCAGTATCCATCAGAGAGACCTCGCTTTGAGCTTTGTAGGATACCGGGATGACTTTTCTCCCCAGAACGTCTACTACAATTGGTTCATACATCGGCACAAACTCATCATTGGGCAATGCAAACCGATAAGTCCAGGGCTTTGGCCGGGAGTTATTGCCTGGCACATATTGGAGAAGATGCAGCTGTGTGACATTTCTCTGGTCCATCCGGAAAGTGGCAATCCTTCTGGAATCGGGAGACCACACCGCATAAGGATTTGCAGTCTCATTGAGACGGACCTGGCTTACCGGGTGAGATACAGTCTCTGAGCGCTTTGCATAGGCGCAGTCCCTTGATCCGTTTGCATTCAACTGATATTTCTCACCATTTTTTGTATCTCTAACCCAAAGATTATGATCCCGGACAAATGCCGCAAACCTGCCATCAGGAGATAGAGACTCACCTGGACCTGCTTTCTGCCCAAAAGGCACCTCATCTATCTGGCCGCTGGTGAGGTTGAACTGCATGGTTTGGTTATATGCCGTAAACTCAATTCTGTCACTTCCTTGGTGCATTGTGATCTCAGAGAATGGGAGAAGTGCAGGATCAATTGGCTCGTCCACGATTGAAGATAGGGACAATGCCAGCAATGTATGGTTAAATGCGGGAATCTTGGTCTTATTCTGCACGTCAACAAGTATGAATTCCTGGCCACTCCTGCCGGTATTCAAATACCAAAACGATTGTGTGCCCTGTATCCAGTTGGGATCAACGCTTACATTGAACATGGATGCAATAGCATTTGCCGGTATGAATCGTTCGGCAGCGGAAAAATCAAAAGCTTCCGACGATGAGTTGCTCAGGTCTGCGGCATCTCCTGCAAAGCCGAGCCATGCAGAGCTGCAAAGCACCAAAAGAATAAGGCCGATATTGTTCATTTTATGCACCTACCATCTAGATTCTTGCTCTTCGTATTTAATTGTTCATTAATATCGATTATTACTATGTAATTATGTTTATTAGTAGTATTATTCCTATAGATAATGACTATGGTCTTGATCGCATATCGATTATATCATGTTACTCCTTTTATTATATCTATGAGTAAGATTAATATAGAATCATGATGGTAATAGGTATGAGGAGGTATTCATATATCAAAGAGAGCAACTATGATAGTAGTATTTTTGGTTTTTTTATTCTCCCAAATTACTTCTGGCAGCTTCGCCGCAACTAATAGCGATTCTGCCGACGTATCTGACCATCTGGCAGCCGCAGAGAGCCAGTCGGCCAGCCAGACTTTAGTCGCCGACGAATGCAGTCGATCATCCGCCGGATCGCTTGATAGGTCTTCACTGGAAATGGTCACGAACAGAAGAAAGGTCTTGACAGAGAGCTCAACGCTCGATGATATTGTCAATGAGGACGTAGCCGCACCTCAGAATACCGTTCTGGTCATTCAGGCAGCCAATAGTAAATCAAACGCGTCTGCTTCTGTGCCGAGTGGCTCAAAATGCGATAACCAGAAGATCGGCCTGACCTATAAAGACTCTACAGAATGCTGGCCTGATATGATCCAGCCACCAAAAGGGGCACCCAATGTGGTCTACATTGTGCTTGACGATGTGGGATTTGGCCATATCGGCAGCTTTGGAGGTCCGATTGAGACGCCGAATATCGACCGTCTGGCTGAAGGAGGCCTGCGCTACAGCAATTTCCACACGACCGCCCTGTGCTCTCCATCCAGAGCTTGCTTCATGACCGGCAGAAATCATCACTCCGCAGGCATAGGTGCGCTTACGGATATGTCGGTAGGCTATCCCGGATACAACGGAAACCTCTCCAAGAATACAGCGACACTGGCAGAGATGCTTCAGGCAGTGGGCTACAATACCTTTGCCCTGGGCAAATGGCACCTCGTCTCCACTCAAGATATCAATGCCCAAGGCCCGTACGATAATTGGCCTACAGGCAGGGGATTCGACCATTACTATGGATTCTTGCAAGCTCAAACCAACCAATGGTATCCTACTCTGATCGATGATACCCGCCAGATAGAACCGCCGGCCACCCCCGAGGAGGGCTACCACCTATCGCAAGATCTGGTTGACCAGGCCATAAAATACGTGAACGATCAGCAATCATCAGAGCCGGGAAAGCCCTACATGATGTACCTGGCTTTTGGTGCCTGCCACTCACCCCACCAGGTTCCCCGGGAGTTCATTGACAAGTACAAAGGCAAGTTCGACCAGGGCTGGGATGCCGTCAGGAACGAGACCTTAGCCCGGCAGAAGGCTATGGGCATCGTGCCGGTCGACACGAAGCTTGCGCCGCGCAATGCCGATGTGTTGGCATGGGACAGCCTATCAGCAGACGAGAAGAAGCTTTTTGCTCGCATGATGGAGATTTATGCTGGATTCCTGGATCATACCGATTATCAGATTGGTCGGCTGATCGATTATCTTGAGGAGACCGGTCAAATCAACAACACCATGATCATCCTGGTCTCAGATAATGGCGCCAGCATGGAAGGCGGCACGAACGGCTCATTCAGCGAGTATATGCTGTTTAATAGTATGCCGGAAGAGAACGTCAGTTTCCTGCTAAACAAGATGGATGAACTGGGTGGGCAGATGACCTTCTCTCATTATCCCAGAGGATGGGCCATGGCTGGCAATACGCCGTTCAAGCTCTATAAGCAGTGGACTCACGAAGGAGGCGTCCACGATCCCCTGATAATCTATTACCCGGCAGAGATCAAAGACCAGGGAGGAATTCGGACCCAGTTCACCCACGCCATTGATATTGTGCCCACCGTTCTGGAGGTAGTGGGCATCGAAGCGCCGGATGTATACCAAGGCATACCCCAAAAACCGATAGAAGGCGTTAGCATGGCCTATACCTTCGACCAGCCGGATGCACCCAATCAAAAGAATATCCAGTACTTCTCAATGCTGGGCAGCCGGGGAATCTGGTATGATGGCTGGAAGGCGGTAACCGCTCATCCGCGCGGTTCAGGCGGGAATTTTGACGAAGATGTCTGGGAGCTATACAATCTCACCCATGATGTTTCGGAATCGCAGAACCTGGCAGAGGAGAATCCCGGAAAAGTTGAGGAGATGGTGGAACGCTGGTGGGCGGAAGCAGGAAAATACAATGTACTGCCGCTTGACGATCGATTCCATATGATGATGGAACAGGGCCCAAAGGGCAAGTTCACATACTATCCAGGTATGTCCCCGATCCTGGAGCCCGGAATTCCCGACACCAAATTTAGCTCCTATACCATCGATGCTGATGTCGATATTCCTGAGAGTGGCGCAGAGGGAGTGCTTTTCTCCATTGGAGGACGATTTAATGGGCTGTCACTTTATGTTCAGAACAAGAAGCTCGTCTTTGATTACAATTACCTGGGCATAAAACACACAACCATTGTATCCGATGCAGAGGTTCCCACAGGCAATTCAACTCTCGGCTTCAGCTTTGATAAAACCGCAGATGCAGATTTCCTCAATCATACCGCTGCCACCGGGATTGGAATGCTCTACATTAACGGAAAAGCGGTAGGCAAAGGCGCAATTGCCCAGACGGTGCCCAACATCTACTCCTGGGAAGAGGGACTTGAGATCGGCACAGACCGTCTGACACCGGTAACGGAGAGCTACAAGAGCCCGTTCAAATTCACGGGAACCATCAAGAAGGTTGTACTGGAGGTAAAAGAATAGATAGAAGATATCAAAAGGGAATTGATGTTTGCTTTGTAGATCCAGGCCTGTGCCTGGATTTCTATTTTTCTTAATATTAATTCGACCGTGAGATTCGTGATCTATTTATTCATTGACCTGCCATTTTCTAGAGCATGAAGACGTTATTCCTCAATATAATCATCCTCCTCTCTTTAGCGGGAACTTTTCCCGTCTCTGCTCAGTATGATTCTGGAACAAGTACGGGCAACACTTGCTGGCAGTGTCCTGTCTGCGGATACGTCGTCAGCATGACTGCCGAACAGGCGGCAAGCATCAATTCTTATACTCCCTGCCCGGTGTGCTACTCGGCATATGCCGGCAACTTCATGCCTGTATCCTGTCCAGCGGCTCTTGCTTATAGCCCCTCCGACACATATGGTAAATCAGACAATACCGACGCACCCGAATTCACCAAACCGGATTATGAATCGAGTCTCGAAACCTTCTCTCGCAAAGGAAAGATCCTGATGGTACTCTCTCCAGAGCAGTATCAAGAAGAAGAGCTGAATGTGCCTCGTGATTATTTTCAGAGCAGGGGTTACTCTGTCGCCCTAGCCTCGAAGGAAGTGAAGACGGCCAGCGGCATGAATGGTGAGAGAGCCCAGGTGGATCTGGATCTGAAGAAAGTCAAGCTATCAGATTATATCGCTGTGGTCTTCGTTGGAGGCGAGGGGATCTACTCCCTCAAGCTAAACCAAGATCCGGATTACATAGCACTGGCAAAGTCAACCAACTCGCAAAAGAAGCTGCTAGGTGCCATATGTCTTGCTCCCTGGATACTGGCTGATGCAGGGCTGCTCAAAGGCAAGAGAGCCACTGCATCTGATACGGACCATATCAAAGCCAAAGGTGCTATTGTCTCAGACGATGCAGTAGTGCAGGATGGAAACATCATCACTGCAAATGGTCCTGACGCATCACGAGAATTCGCAGAAGCAATAGTCGCTGCCTTAGAGAACTCTGGCAGTGAAGGTAGCGATAGAGTCTCTCAAATGGACAAAAGCTCAGCCCTGACGGTCTCCAGTATGGGATTGGTGAGAGAAGGAAGTTCATCAGCTCAAAAATGGGAGTGTACGGTATGCGGTTATATCTATGATCCAGAAGAGAACGGCGACGTTCCCTTTGAGCAGCTTGCCTCCAACTGGAAATGCGCCTGCGGCGCTTCCAAGGGCAAATTTGTCCGTATTTGAGTCGGTTGCTCTTGGCATTACCTTTTTTTTTTTCGCCGATTAGACAGAGAGAAATAAGTTCATATTCAATGGTTTTTAGTCTTCGGGAAGAGGGAAATAATGAGATACAATTTCCATAAGATGGGGTTCATCCTGATAATGACGATACTGCTCGCCACTATGGGTGCAAGCTGCCAGATGCAGGGCAGGACCGACCAGAAAAATAGTATTGAAATTACTCCTCAAGAGGCATATAGCCAACTCCTGAACACTTCCATGGAGATGGCTTACCTCGATACGATGATAAGCCTCTCCCAATGGGATCAGGATATTTCTATGCCTCAGAATGGGGCAAATTATCGGGCCAAGGCCCAGAGCTATCTGGAGGATCTTAAGAATAAGAAGTGGATCGATCCGGAATTCGGAAGGCATCTCTCTATTGCCAATAATGGCAGCAATTGGTCTGTAATCGAAAACGCAAACCTGAGGCTGTGGAATCGCGATTACAATAAGAGGATAAAACTTCCCCCAGATTTCGCTATGCGTGAGTCGGAGATGGTTTCCAAATCTCTGGTTGCTTGGGAAAATGCCCGGGAGAGGAACAATTACTCCATATTTCAGCCCTACCTAAAAGACCTGATCGAACTGAACCGGGAGAAGGCAAGAGCGTGGGGATATGAGGTGCATCCTTATGACGCTCTCCTGGATGATTTTATGCCGGGAATGACTGCGGCCAAGTGCGATGAGCTCTTTGAAACCATAAAGCCTCACATTATAGAGCTGATAGTTAAGATAAATGAGTCCAGTTTAAATGGCTCTATTGTAAATGGATCCATCAAGACGGCAACAAAGAATGTCTATGGCAACGCCATCTATCCAAAGGAAAAACAAGAGGCTCTGCTGAGGAATCTAACCTCTGCCCTGGGATTCGATTACGAAGCCGGAATTATGGTTAAAGCCAAGAGGAATCCGTCAACCTACAGTATAGGGGTGCACGATGTCAGAACCAGCCTGCGTTATGACGAACACAACCCAGAGATAGCCCTTCTGGATGTGATTCACGAGTGCGGTCACGGTATCGCTGCCCAGAGGATTCCTGATGAGTATATGGGAATGCCCATAGCAGTTGAACCGGGCATGGATATGGCTGAAGCCGAGGCGAGGCTATTTGAGAATAATCTGGGTCGCAGCATTGCTTTCTGGCAGTACTGGTTGCCTCAGATGAGAATTGAGTTCAGGCCAAACATGGATAATGTCTCGGTGGATGAGATGCATAGATACATCAATCGGCTTAATATCATCCCTATCCGCATCGATGCCGACGAGGTATCCTACATACTTCATATAATCATCCGCTACGAGATAGAACGCGACCTCTTCGAGGGAAAGATCACCGTTGACGATCTGCCGATGATATGGAAACAAAAATACAAGGATTACTTGGGGCTCTACATAACCGACGACAATAACGGCATACTTCAGGATGTCCATTGGGCTTATGGAAACTTTGGCTACTTTCCGGCTTATGCAATTGCTTCCATGAATTCTGCTCAGCTGGAAGGAGCCATGAGAAGAGACCATCCTGATCTTGACCAGAGATT
>JAQTXY010000065.1 GCA_028688535.1 Methanothrix sp.
AACCCCCAATGGGAGACCTACCTACCCACATATTCATCGGCAATTGCATTACAGCTAAGAACCAGGCAGGTGATTATATCTGTCCTTATGCCGAGAATATCATCGAAACGATTAATACCAAGATGGAAACCAATCCCGCGACAGGGACTGATCCGACCGGGAAGTTCTATACACATAAAGGAACGCACGCAAAAGGCAAGCACATAATTCATCCATAATTCCAAATAGGGCTCAAGATAGATTGCGATTCTGTGAGGCCATACCCAATCAATTTATATAAAAAGTGTAGCTAGCGGCAGCAAGAATGCCCACCGTTTTTCGGCAGTTTATTCTGTCGCCAGCCCTATTCTTGCATTAATCTATGCGATTAAATGCATGGTTTCATGTCTCTTTCTGTACAATTGTCACCTTATCATAGAGACTGTTGTCGAAGAGATCACTTTGGCCCATCATCTTCTGCGTATAATTCATCGCATATTGGGCTTTTGCATATTCCAGTGTGTCGTTGACCAGTAGATGCGGGTCACTCATCCATTTACCATCCCAGGTTCTTATGGAGTACTTGATCATCTCCAGATCTTGTCCCGTGCGATTGGAGTAGATTTCTGCAGCTTGCATGGGGTGGGCATTGGCATAATCCGTGGCATTCATATGAGTACGAATTATCTGTTCCACCAGCTCCGGTTCTTCCCGGATCAGCTTGCCGCTGACAACTATGGCGCAGCATGCATGATTGGGTTTCATTTCGCCGGAGTACACCCAGGACTTGCCCTTTTTCGCAAATTCAATCATCGCCCCAGCAGGTTCAGGGAGGAATACCCCATCTAATTTTCCCGCAAGCATGGCGCTCACAGCATCTCCCGGCCCCATTGCAGTCATCTTTACCTCGCTGATGTTTACACCATTCTTTTCCAGCCATACCTTCAGCAAAGTGTCTTGGTTTGTGCCTGTCGGTAAAGCCCCTATTTGTAATCCTCGCAGAGATTGCGGTCCTTCATAGCTAAGATCGGGCCTCAACACGAGGGTTGAGCCATTGGTATTCACTGCTACCACAAATTTTGCATCTAGGCCTCTTGATGCAGGACGTATAAACGGCCCTGTACAGATATAGGCCATGTCTATGTCCCCCGCCTTCATAGCCTCCAACTCCGAACCACCGGACGGATATCCGAATTCTTTGACATCTGTGATCCCAAACGGCAATAGATCTTTCTGCCACCAGCCCATCTCCTGCGCGATCATTTCTGCCACATGATGAGTTGTCGGCTGGTAACCTATGCGAAGAGTGGTGACCTTTTCCGTCTTATTCTCTGGAGATGAAATGCATCCAAGGGAAAAAAGCACAACTATGACGAGCAGAGCAATAAGAGTAATGATTTTCAAAAATTATCACCTTTAATACAATTATAATGATCGTTCATTGGTAATAACCTTTTGGTATATTTTCGGATCAGCACGAAAGAAGAAATGACTCACATGACAAGAACTCGATCTGCATTGCATAGCCATCGCAGGTATATTCTCTCTGAATGACCCCGCCACAAAGGGCAAATGATCTTTCGAAGAATCTCCAAGTTTGTTCGTCCAGAGGATAATCTCCATCAGTTCTCGGGACAGCTATGCATATAGAGACCCAGCCCTGATTGGAGGACGTGATTATTTGTATCTCTGTTGCTACAGCACTTGCAAGCCTCTCCAATAGGTCGATCAAAGAATCGCGAAAACGTTCCTTGTCCATGCGCACTAAGGGCAGGTTCTTGTCGGCTTTGAACTTTAAAATTGTCCTCTCCAGCAAATTGACATAAGCTATCCTCGCCCTGAGAGCCCTGAGGTAGTCTTCATATAAATCTGCATATAAGATAGCATCATCCTCATAAGGCCGGGATTTTGAAAAATCCAGGACCTCTTTTAAAATTGCATTTAGGTCCACATCATCTGCATAGTAAATGGGCTTAAACCCACGATAGGTGATGGCATAGTCATTCAACATTCTGTTAGCTCTTCTTAGAAGAGATCTGTCCAGAAATGAACCCAGCTCTTTACTCTCAAAAACCTGATCCAACTTTTTTATTATCTGTCCTGCTTTGTGCACCAGATCCCAATCAAGCTTCTTACCCATATGCAATTCCTTTACAAAGCAGTTGAATTCAAAGAAAAGCTCATCAATTTGCTTGATATCAATGAGTTTTTGCATGTACTCTGCATCCCTGCTTTCCTCCAGCCATTCGAGCACATGGGAGACATAAGCCAATCTGCCAATTATTATTGTAAAAAGCCTCTCTAGCTCCCTCATCAAATCCTCGGCATAAATTGCAGTATTCCTGGCCCAATGCTGGGTGATTTCCTCCAGGCCGGAAAGAGAAAGTACATCCTGATACATGGACCGCAGAGTATTCCACGCCCTATCGACATCGACAATTCGGCCATGTCCCGAGCAGCAATAGCTGATATTTCTTTTTTCGAGGATCCACATAGTTTTATAAATTGATTTTATTAAATCGGACTGATTCCAGCCATATGCTCCTGCCATTCCCGGGTTAGGGGCAAAGAAAAGATCTCCTGTGAAAAGCAGACACCCAACCCGCAAGCATAAGCTATCCGGGCTGTGACCGGGAATGGAGTATATCTCAAGCAGGTCCCCATTGCCCAATGAAATCGTTTGCATTTGGAGGATTGGACCGTAGCGAATTTTAATAGAGTCTACACAATAGGAGAACTTCCCCCCTTTTATCTCAAGCTCATGCGCACCACCAATAATGAGATCCATTCTGGAAAGCAGTTTGATATCGACGGGAATGGGAGCCATTTCTTTCCCGAGAAGGTCTGCCAGAGTCAATTCTGCGTCCTGGCTTATCAGAGCATCTGCTCCAATCTCCTGAGCCGCTGCTGTAATATCGCCCAGATCTTTGATCCTTCTGAGACGATTCAATTGAAAACAATGGTCCAAATGAGCATGGGTCAGATATACGATCACCGGCCTAGGCTTCTCACTAAGCATAGCCGCAATATTATCCACCAGGCAGTCGAGCTGGTCATCCAGGGCACCGGGATCGATTACTGCGATTTGATCATCTCCAGATAGTATGAATGAATTGGAGGACATAAGATCTATCTTCCGAATGTAAGGATAGAACTTCATACCCCTGGTTCCGGGAATAGGTTGTATAATATTGGATTTAATCATAATGATCATCAGGTGCAAAGAGAAGTTATATATGTAATGAATATAGTATATATTTAACAATTACGTTAAAACAGGCAACTTCTTTGATCCATTCAAATTGGCCAACTCTTCAATTCTGGATTTGATATTATACAGGAGGAAAGAGGGATATGAATCTGCGCGAGAAGACACTAATTGTTATGGGTGCTTCCCTCATCCTCGTGGTTCTGATCCTGTACATTACTGCCCAAATGGAGCTATTTCTAGGTTTTTCGAAGCTGGAAGAAGAAGTGATACATCGAGATGTTGAAAGGGCATTAAAAGCCATATCAAGTGATCTGGATAGCATGGAGGGTCTGGCAGATCATTGGGCCTCCAGAAATGATACAGTTGCATTCCTTAAAGAAGGTGATGCAACTTTCATTGTAAATAATCGAGAGGAACTTGCTGAGGAGAGCTTGAGCAAGATGGGGATCAATTTGTTGCTCTTCATGGATTCGTTTGGGCAGATAGCCTTTAGCAGATACCTGGACGAAAACGGAAGCCGCATAGAGATCCCCTCGGACCTGTCAGATCAATTATCCTTTTATGGGTTTTGTCCAGGGTGCCTGGACAAACAGAGCAAGTATTCGGGAATAATTCTGATTTCCAACGAACCCTTGCTAGTAGTCACCAATCCCGTAATCATGAGAAGAGGAGATGGTGCCTCTGCAGGCAGAGTGGTATTGGGGCGATTTCTGACTGACAGAGAGATTACCAGGTTATCCAAGACCACTCAATTGCATATGACAATTAAATCATTGAAAGATGAGAATATGTCCTCGGACTTCAAGGATGCTAAAATCTCTTTAACAGGCAATGATTCCGTGTTGGTCAGGATCTTGGATAATGACTCCATTGCAGGATATGCCCTCTTAAACAATATCTATAATAATCCGCTATTGATACTGAGAATAGATTCAACACGTGCGATCTATTTGCAGGGTTTGAAGAGCCTGCGCAGTTTTGTAATCTTATTCTCTCTGGCAGACATTTTTCTTTTCATGCTTACTTTGCTTTTCCTGGATCGCTACGTTCTATCCCGGCTGAGTCTTCTTACCACAGGAGTTGCCAGGATTGGCAAGAGCCAGAATATAGCCTCTCGCCTTGCGATCCGGGGAAAGGACGAGCTATCAGGCCTGGCCTCATCTATTAATGGCATGCTCGATGCTTTGGGGCAGGCCCATGAAGAGATCATCAATAGCGAAAGGCGCTACAAAGCAGTGGTTGAAGAGCAATCAGACCTAATTTTGAGAACATTGACTGATGGCACAATAACCTATTGCAATGAGGTTTTCTGCAGATTTTTCTCAAATAACCAGGATATGATAGTCGGAAAAAAAATAGATAGTCTGATTCCAACCGAAAATCTGCAGCCGGCGGTAGACATAATCAGCGGTCTGATACCCGATAACTCAACAGTATCATTTGTTAGCCTATTTAAGAGGCCTGAGGGGCGACGTTGGATCCAATGGACCAGCCATGGCATATTTAACCAATCTGGATCTCTAATTGAGGTCCAATCAGTTGGCAGGGATATAACTGAGCTAAAAATGGCAGAAGAAGCCCTCAAGCAGTCGGAGAGACGTCAGGCCGACATAATTGAATTCATGCCGGACGCCATACTGGCTATTGATCTGGACGGCAGGGTAATGGTCTGGAATAAAGCCATGGAGAGACTGACAGGCGTCAAAGCTGATAATATGCTGGGAGAGGACAATTACGAGCATGCACTGCCATTCTACGGATTTCGAAGACCGATTTTGGTCGACATGGTATTAACACCATTCAAGCAATTTGAAAACGAGTATGCTAGCTTCAAAAAGGAAGGAAATGCGGTTTTAGGTGAGATCTTTATCCCCCGTCTTGGACCAAATGGATCTTATCTTTTAGCAAAGGCCGCAACGCTATACAATGCTGCAGGTGATAAGGTAGGCGCAATAGAGTCCATAAAGGATATTACTGAACGAAGGAACATGGAGCAAAAACTGGATAGAACTAAGACTGAATTGCATATTGCGGCAGAAATTCAGAAGAGCTTTATTCCCAAAAAGACTCCAGACATTCCCGAATTTGAGATAGAAGCGACAAGCATTCCTGCGATGGAGGTGGGTGGAGATTTTTATGATTTTATTGTTCAGCCGGATGGGAAATATGGAATTGTAATTGCCGATGTTGCGGGAAAAAGCATTCCAGCAGCTATTTTCATGGCGCTCTCCAGGACGATAATTCGAGCCAATGCCACAAGTCAGTCCAAGGTATCAAAGGTTGCCAAGAATGCCAATAAAATGATTGCATCCGATGCACCGACAGGCATGTTTGTGACCCTAATCTATGGTGTTTTGGATGGAGAGACCTTATCGCTGCATTATGTAAATGCGGGCCATCCTCCGCCTTTGATCTTCAGGTCAGCGGACTCTACCATTGAAGAGGAAGTACCAATGGGAATTGTTATGGGTATTATTGATGACGCGCAGTACAAGGAGAGTCGCATCAAATTCTCGTCAGGTGATATGGCCATATTTTACACCGATGGGATTACAGAGGCTATGAACAGCCAAGGAGAGATGTATGGAGTAAAACGTCTAATGGATGTCATTCAAGATAATTGTCTGTTAGAAACAAGAGAGATTTTGAACAAAATACTCATAGACATATCGAATTTTAGCCGGAACACAGAGCAACATGATGATATTACCTTGATAGTAATAAAGGCTATAGGCCAGCAGAGAGATCATTGCAGGACAAAGATGATCTCCACCAGAGATAATATACCTAAGATTGTAAGTTACATTGACAAGAAGATGTCTGCAGGGGGTTTTGACAGAGAACAAATATTGGAGCTACAGGTGGCTGTAGAAGAAGCATATGTTAATATAATAAATCATGGATATAAAAAAGAAGAAGGTCCCATCTGGGTCACATTCGACTGCGGGAACAGATTGTTTAAGGTGACCCTCGAGGATGAAGCCCCTCGCTTTGATCCTACTCTATTTATTAAGCGAGATCATGATGGCAATATCCAAGATCATCCTGTGGGTGGATGGGGCATTAATATTATGAGGTCGCAAACTGATGAAATGAGATATGTGTATAATAATAATAAAAACAAATTGGTTTTGATTAAAAAAAATAAAATGAAATAACACGAATCCATAAGTTCGAAAGGATGGCGAGACGATGGAAATTGCTGAGAGAATAATAGCAGATGTCTGTATTATCTCAATCTCAGGAAGAATCGATACGATTACTTCCAAGGATTTGGAGGCTAAACTGAACGAAGCAATTGAGAAACGAAAAGAGAAGATGATCATTAATTTGGCAAAAGTGGACTATATCAGCAGTGTGGGTTTGAGGGTTTTGTTAGCAGCTTTAAAGAGACAGAAACATAACCATGGATCGCTTCCGCTTGTTTCTCTTCAGCCTTTCGTGCAGAATGTATTTAAGATAACAGGATTAGATAAGGTATTTCAGATATTTCCCACAGAGGAAGCTGCGTTTTCGGAGTCTGACATGCGTTGATGTATTGCGCTGAAAAAGTCAAAAAGAAGCTATAGGGATAACATAATGAAAATAATTGAAAAAAACATCAATAATATCCAGGTAATAGCAATCTCTGGAAGAGTTGACGTAATATCCGCAAATGACCTGGAGATATTTCTAGCTAGCGCCATCAGCGATAATTCCAGAATGATCTTTGATCTATCTGATACAGAGTACATAAGCAGTTCAGGTTTGCGCATCTTTCTTGCATCTCTCAAAATATTGAAGAAGAAGAACGGTGAAATGAGGCTGGTATCATTACAACCTGTTGTCAGGAATATATTGGATATATCAGGCCTATCAAATATATTTTCGATACATCATAATCTCAAAGAGGCCATGGATAGCTTTGACGAGATATTCTAAAAAAAGTTAGATCTGATCTATTTCTTGGATCTGACAACCAGCACAGGCCGCTGCCCCATCCTGGCCACATCAGATGCTACGCTGCCAATGCTGACCTCATCCAGCCAGCCTTTGCCATGAGAACCCAATGCAATCAAAGATGCTTCTTCAATTTCCGCTACAGTAAGGATCTTATCAACCACTCCGCCCACTGCAGCCATATGAGAGGGTCCTACCTTGACCATGCCGCCTGAGCCATAGGTTCTTGGCTCTTCCGCCGCTGCAGAGACGGCAAATGTTCTGGCACTAATTCCTGCCGCGGCCAGGTCTGCCTTCATCTCTTCAAGCTTTTTATGTGCACTCTCCAGTGAAGCATCCAACTGGGATTGTTTTTCGCCTTTTGCCACAACGTTGAGCAGCAGTACATTGTTTGTGAGCTTGGCCTCTTTTATCTTCTGGATTGCAGCATTTCCAGCGGGAGAGAAATCTGTAGGTGCCAGGACTCTCTCGAATATGCGCGAGCAGAATTTGCCCAGCTCTTCTTTTTCCTCGTCCAGGGTCTTGTAGCGCATGATAAGAAGGTCCTTACCGCCATAGCGAAGAACGCCGCTGGAGACGCTACCTAAGAGCAAGCCCTGCCACATGCTCCTTCCTCTCGCCCCCATCACCACTAGAGATACATTTTCCTCTCGGGCTACGTGCCTGATTACTGCATATTCCGGTGTCTCTTCTGCTATCTCTGCCCTTACCTTTACCAACAAATTAGCATCTTCCAAAACCTTTTTGGGTGCCTCCATTTGGTCTTTCGCTTGCTTGAGCTCGTCGCCGGGAGACCAGACCCTGGCAAGAGGATCTTTTTCTAGAACATGCAGGAGAACGACCTCTTTTACGCCGGGTATTTCTCCAACGCATTCAATTAATTTTTCAGCGTGTTTGGAAAAATCAGTAGCTATCAATATCTTTTCGTACATAAAAGTTCACCTACATCATAGTATGATGCCAATAATAGTATTTAAAGATTACATTCTGAAAAGGAAGAAGGATCTGACCCGTTGACAGTTTTATATATTATTCATAATAGATT
>JAQTXY010000066.1 GCA_028688535.1 Methanothrix sp.
TGCGACATTTGCCCCCGTCGCTGTGGCGTGGATCGCCTTTCCAACGAGCAAGGCTTCTGCCACTCTGGGCGGCGGGCCAGCGTGGCCGGCTTTGCCCCGCACTTCGGCGAGGAGGCACCCCTCGTCGGTCAGAGCGGCTCAGGTACCATATTCTTTTCCGGCTGCAACCTCTCCTGCGTCTTTTGCCAAAACTACGACATCAGCCAGCAGGACGCTGGCCAGGAGGTCTCGGCGGCGACATTGGCGGGCATGATGCTCTCTTTGGAGCAGCAGGGCTGCCATAACATCAATTTCGTCACGCCCACGCACGTCGTCCCGCAGATTCTGGAAGCCTTGGTCTTGGCCAGAGAAGAAGGCCTGAGCATCCCTCTGGTCTACAATAGCGGCGGCTACGACTGCGTGGAAACGCTGCGCCTGCTGGAAGGCATATTCGACATCTACATGCCTGATGCCAAGTACGGCTCAGACGAGCCGGCCCTCCTGTACTCCAGCGCGCCGGGCTACACCGGCATCATGAAAGAGGCCATCCAGGAGATGCACCGTCAGGTTGGAGACCTGGCAACAGATGAGGACGCCGTCGCCCGTCATGGTCTGCTCGTGCGCCATTTGGTCCTGCCCGGGGACGCGGCCAGAACTGATGAAGTGGTCCGCTTCCTCTCCCAAGAGATCTCTCCAAAGACCTACCTTAATGTCATGGATCAGTACCGGCCCGAGTACCATGCCTGCCGATTTCCAGAGCTGTGCCGGCCGCTTCGCCTGCAAGAGTACGCTCATGCTCTGCGCCTGGCCGCACAGACTGGACTGACCCGTGGATTGGCAATACTTTAATGCCTGGCGCTACCATAATGAAAGCAGATGATTCCTTTTGAGTACCTGGAGCATACCGCAGACATAAAGTTTCGAGCCTACGGAAAGACACCGGAGGAGATGCTCAGCAACGCCGCTGCTGCCCTCTTCAAATCCATGGTGCAGCCGGAGACAATCGCCATCAAAGAGACCTGGAAGGTGGAGCTGAAGGCCTTTGATCTGGAGGATCTAGCCTACCAATGGCTCTCTGAGATTGTATTCCTCTTTGAGACGGAGTCGGCGGTCTTCGCCGCTTTTGCCGTAAAACTGGAGCAAGATGCTACACAATCCTGGAAGCTTCAGGCAGAGATTGGCGGGGAGAGAATTGACCTTAAGAGACATGCCTTCGGAAATGAGGTCAAGGCCATCACCCGGCACAAGTTCGGCATCAAGAAGAATGAAGTGTGGTGCATTCAGGTTATTTTGGACGTGTGATTATGGTAGAAATCAGCAAGATCAACGATAACATTTACGAGGTGCCCATCGGCTACCGGCCGGGCATGCGCGTGCCGGGACGAATTTTTGTCTCCGCGGTGCTGCGGGAGATGGTGGAGCCGGGAACAGTAGATCAGGTGGCCAACGTTGCCAGCCTGCCCGGCATTGTCAAGTATTCCATGGCCATGCCCGATGCCCACCTGGGCTACGGCTTTCCCATCGGCGGAGTGGCTGCCTTTCGAGAGGAGGGCGGCATCATCAGCCCAGGTGGTGTGGGCTTTGACATCAACTGCGGCGTACGGCTGCTGCGCACCGATCTGCAGGCCGAGGCCGTGCAACCGCGCATCAATACCCTCATAGATGCTCTTTTCGAGGCCATACCCTCCGGCCTGGGAGCCACGGGCCGGCTGCATGCCAGCGACCAGCAGCTCACTGAGGCCTTCATTAACGGCTCTGCATGGGCGGTGGAGGAGGGCTACGGTGTAGAGGCCGATCTATCCCATTGCGAAGAGAATGGACACATGCCGGGAGCACAGCCCTCCCAGGTGGGTGTGAAAGCTCGCAAGAGGGGCAGGCCCCAGTTGGGAACCCTGGGCAGCGGCAACCACTTCCTGGAGATCCAGAAGGTAGAAGAGATCTATGATGAGGCCAAGGCAAAGCAGTTCGGCCTTTTCAAGGGCCAGATTACAGTTATGATCCACTGCGGCTCAAGGGGAGCCGGCCATCAGATCTGCACCGATCACCTGGAGGTCCTATCTAAAGCCGTGAAGAAGTACAACATCGACATTCCCGACAAGCAACTGGCCTGCGCCCCCCTGGGCTCGCCTGAGGCTGACAATTACTTCGGAGCCATGGTCTGCGCTGCTAACTACGCCTGGGCCAACCGGCATATCATCGCCCACTGGACGCGAGAGGTCTTCGAGAGATACTTCCCAGGCTCAAAGCTGGATCTGGTCTATGACGTGGCCCACAATGTGGCCAAGATTGAGGAGCATCAGGTGGACGGAAAACGCGAGCGGCTTTATGTGCATCGCAAAGGGGCCACGCGAGCCTTCGGCCCCAGCCGAAGCGAGGTGCCGGACACCTACCGCAATGTTGGCCAGCCCGTTCTCATCCCGGGCAGCATGGGAACCTCTTCCTACGTGCTCTGCGGGAGCGACCAGGCGCTGGACCTCACCTTCGGTTCCGCCTGCCACGGCGCTGGCCGGGTCATGAGCAGAAGCCAGGCCCTCAAGCTCTTCACCGGCCAGAATGTAAAGGCGGCACTGAACAGAGACGGCATCGTGGTCAAGGCCACATCCCCAGGCATGCTGGCCGAAGAGGCCCCCCAGGTCTACAAGCCCTCCGGAGATGTGGTGGACGTGGTGCATAACCTGGGCATAGCCACCAAGGTGGCCAGGCTGGTGCCCCTGGGAGTATCAAAGGGATAAGACCGATGAACCTGCGCGTCGTCCTGGTAGAGCCCCTTTACGAGGGCAATGTGGGCTCTGTAGCCAGAGCCATGAAGAATTTCGGCTTTCGTGAGCTGGTGCTGGTAAATCCCTGTAAGATCGAGGACTATGCATCAGCCATGGCTTCGCACGCCAGGGACGTACTGCAGATGGCCCGCTCCTTCGCCAGCCTGCCTGAGGCCCTGGCAGGAGCCGATCTGGTGGTGGGCACCACGGGAAAGAGGCTGGATGAGGCACAGCACCACCTGCGTCTGCACCTGCGTGTGCCCTGCTTCACCCCGGCAGAACTCGCAAAAAAGCTGGCAGGAAAAGAGGGAACCGTGGCCCTGCTCCTGGGCAGGGAGGACTGCGGCCTGAATAGCGAAGAGCTGGCTCTTTGCGACATGCTGGTCTCCATTCCGACGAGCAGCAGCTATCCGGTCATGAATCTATCTCACTGTGCAGCCGTGCTCTTCTACGAGCTGTCTCAAATCGAGGATGCAGACGACCGTAAGGTGGAGATGGCGAGCGGGGAGAGCCTGGCCCTGCTGCAAGAGAAGACCAGATCACTTCTCGCCGAGGTCAGCTATCCCTTGCACAAAGTAGAGTTCACCCTGCTCATGCTGCGCCGCATTCTGGGCCGGGCGGAGCTGACCCAAAGAGAAGCGCGCACATTGCTCGGCTTGATAAAGAGAATTCGCTGGAAGATTGGCAAAGACGGTGATGAAAACCAAGCTTCTCTGGACGAAAATGAAATGCAGGAGGAATGCTCCTCCTAGTCCTGCCTCTTTGCCCTCTTGAAGGCGTCCTCCACTGCATCGCGGATGATGTAGCCGCCTTTGTGCAGCACGGTGTCGCCCAGTTCCGTATCCCGCTCCATCGATCCCGTGCAGGGATAGGCATGATGCGCCTCGGAAATTCTCTCCCGTATGTCGGGCTGATCCGGCTCCAGGCCTAGCAGGCGCTTGGCCACAAACCAGGTTGAACCGCAGGGCGCGCTGCGCACTACATTGGCTGCCAGGATGTGATCCTTTCCCGCCCGGCTGCTCTGCACCGTCACATCGATAACCGGATCGCCAATGCCGGCCTCCGTCAAAAAGGCATAGATGTTCGGCTTGGCAGGATCAGGACGAAGGGCGCAGAAAGGCTTGGCAAAGGCCGCCTCCATGCCCAGCTCCGCTGCCTTCTCCTCCAGTTGCTTTCTCTGCCCTAAGGGAAGCTCGCGCGGAGACTCTGAGCCGCCCACAATGCCCTTCACCCCAGCCTCCTTGAGCTTGGGGAGAAGGCCGAAGAGAATGTCAGGATGAACATTAATGACCAGGGCGATGTCCGCGTTCGGGATATTCTGGGGCAGGAGCGGCTCCACATCATCGATGAAGTCGCCTAAGGATGCCGGATCGGGCATCTCCACCAGGGATACGATGTTTTGGGCATAGCCAGGCCGAACATTGCGGCACTGGGTGCAGGCATCGGCACAGGAGATGCAGAAGCCCGAATAGTTGATGAGGTTGCCCACCACCCTCTCGCCAAATTCGCCATTGTAGAATACTAACAGTTTCAAGCTTTCATCACCCCATCAATAATAGCATCATTTTATTCTTTTATAGCAGCCAACTTAGCTGCTTATGTTATCTGGATATCAAGGTATTTAGACCTGAGCGTTTCTGCAAAGATACCATTGCAGACTAGCGGCTGGCAAATAGCGCGCCAGTAACAAACTTTTTTAAAAAAAGAGATTGAAGATGAAGTATTTCAGGCCGCCAATGCCGGGCCGGCAGCGGTTAGGCGGCGCGCTGCATAGAGTATGGCCGCAAAGCCCAGGCTCATAGAGATCAATGAGACCAGACCTCCCACAAGGGGCAGCAAAGAGAGCACATTGATGATGACAAATCCGATTATAAAGTAGACCAGATCACCTTGCTTGATCTTGGCCCTCTCTCCGATCCATTTGCCCAGACTGAAGGAGACAAAGGTTCCGCTCAGCATAAGAGCAGCGAATATGAGCAAAGCTGATATCACGGCTATGGGCAGGCCCACTACCGTAGCCGCCACCAGCAGTAAGGCAATAAATGAGGCGATGATCATAACAAAACCAAGCAATGTCTTGAGAAGAGATGAACTTCTCACCTCATCATCCACTGCCTGGAATATGCCGGGCAAAGACTTAACCAGGATCAGCCCCAAGATGAAGTAGCCCAGCATGGCCAGCAAGCTGAAGATGCTAAAGCCCGTATCATAATCCTCTCTCTTGGGAGACGAATCTTCTGCCTTGTAGAATTTTACCAATCCAGCCGAGCCGGTATTATTGAATTGGCTGGCACTTACCGTGATGGTGCCGTTGACCCGTCCGGCATTAACCACCTGGCCGCCGCCGATGAGAGCATCTCTTCCTACCATCTTGCCGGGAAGGATATTCACCTGACCGGCTGCGGCGATCAGATTGGTGCCAATGTCTCCGCCCAGGTTAACATTTCCACCGGCGGCTACAACTTTCCCCCCTACATCAGCATTAACATAGACCTGCCCGCCGGCAGCGATGACATCCCCCTTCACCGGGGCATTGATGTTCACGCTGCCGCCTGCAACTATTGCCGAATCTACCGGGGCATTGATGCTCACCATATTGCCTGCAGCGATAATATCGTCGGCAATCGCCGAGTCTATGGAGACTGTATCTCCGGAAAACGCCTGCAATGCCTGCCCTGCTGAGCAGAGCATAACAAGAGTCATCAAAACGAGAATTGCTTTAATAAACCTCATCCCATTCACCGCAATAATATTGCTTCTTCTCCAATAAATAACCCATGTATGCGGTCTATTGCATTGAGAAAAGATTTATCATATTGTGAGCGAAAAGGCTTGAAGAGCAATTTTGGGAGAGGCATGGTTTGAAGATCGCAGTAGACATTGACGGAGTTCTGGCTGATCAAGTCAGTGCGGTTTTGCTGGAAATTGAAAAGGATTATGGACTGAAGTATTCCAAGAGCGATATCAATCGTGCCCATTGGAGCTTCGCAGGAATTGAGATATGGTCGGAGATCGGCCGGTTGTTGGCCGACCCGGAATATGTTATGAGAGTTCCGCTGATCGATGGATCGCAAAAAGCTATAAAGCAGCTTTGCGAGCGGGATGTAATCGTGGTGACAGCCAGAAGGCCCAATGCCGAAGAGGCCACGAGAAGATGGCTCAGAGAGCATTTTCCCTGCCTGACGCAGTACTATCATGCCAGGACCGGCACCAAGCACAATATACCTTCCGATGTGCTGATCGATGACCTGGATATGAACATCGTGGAGTTTGTGCGAAGCAATCCAGATCGACGAGGGATTCTATTTCTGCATCCCTGGAGCCTGAATGGCACTGATATTGAAGACTATGCAGATCAAGTATACTATTGCCCGCAGTGGCAAAGTGTAATGAAAGCTATTGATGAAATCGCGGGCGATAAAAATTGAAAAAACTGCCAGAGCTGCTTGCTCCTGCCGGATCGCCTGAGGCCTTGGCTGCAGCCATTGCCGCAGGAGCCGATGCCGTTTACCTGAGCGGTAAGAGATTTGGAGCAAGAAAGTTCGCTGCAAACTTCGATGAGACGGCCATGGCCAAGGCCATCGACTACGCCCACCTGGCGGACGCAAAAGTCTATGTGACAGTCAACACTCTCATCAGAGAAAACGAGCTTCCCGACGTCGCCGATTATCTTCTCCGGCTCTACGAAATGGGCACAGATGCTGTGCTCTTGCAGGACCTGGGAGCTTCTCTTTTAGCCGGACAAATAGTGCCTGAGCTGGAGAAGCACGCCTCCACTCAGATGACCATCCATAACCTGCAGGGAGCAATCTGGACGGCCCGCGCCGGATTCAAGAGAGTGGTTCTGGCCAGAGAAGTGAGCCTGGATGAGATAAAAGAGATAGATAGAGAGATTAGGCAAGAATCGAGAAGGCAGACAAAGCTGCCGCCAATCGGACTGGAAATTTTCGTGCACGGCGCTCTCTGCTACTCTTATTCCGGACAATGCCTTCTCTCTTCGGCCATCGGTGGACGCAGCGGCAACCGGGGAATGTGCGCTCAACCCTGCAGAAAACCCTACGTGCTGCTCAGAGGGGAAAAGGACAGGTACGGTCGACCATCCGGCCTGGCGGCTGGGGCACAAAGAGAGCGCTTTCTTATCTCCACCCGCGACCTTTGCGTCTACAGGCATCTGGACAAGATTGCCCGCTCGCCGGTGGAGTCTCTGAAGATTGAAGGTAGGATGAAGTCTGCACAGTACGTGGCAGTGGTAACCAGCATCTACAAAAGAGCCCTGCAGGCCATAGCTAAAGGCAAGTGGTCGCCATCTCCTGAGGATGAAAGGGACCTGGCACTATCCTTCAACCGCGACTTCACAGAGGGCCACCTGCTGGGAGCCAGGGATGTCATGGGCCGGGAGATGTCGGATAACCGGGGTTTTCTCATCGGCAGCGTGGCTTCCTTCGATGTGCAGAGAGGCGAGGCGACGGTTAGGCTCACCGGGGCGCTCTGCCCAGAGAAAGGCGACGGCCTGGTCATTCAGTCTCCGGGCCGGGAGATGGGCCTGGTGGTGCAAAAAGTGGTGCAAAAGGATGGCCTGTTGCGACTGATGACGCCGGATAGAGTGCGCCCCGGCGCAAAAGTCTATCTGACGGGCAGCAGCGCCCTGGCCAAAAAAGCGCAGGAGATCATCGCCTCCGCCAAGATACAGATCCCACTGGATCTGACCCTTACCTGGCAGGATGAAACGCCGCTTTTACAGGCCAGGCTGCCAGAGGGACGCACCGTCCAGGTCAAAGCCTCCTTTAAAATGGAAAAGGCTAAAAATCAGCCCACCTCCCGACAGCAGATCGAGTCGCAGATGCTGCGAACGGGCAAAACGCCTTTTGTCATCCGCAAGATAAACATGGAGTATGCAGGGGATCTCTTCGCACCCTTAGGTGCCTTAAACCAGCTGAGGCGCGACCTCCTGGAAAAGGCACAAGAGGCACTTTTAGAAGAGAGACGCCCCACAAAGGAGAAAGTTGAGAGGGCTCGAGATATATTAAAGGAGATGATCCTTTCAGCTCCTGCCTCAGCCAGCGTCGCCGCACCATGCTCTTTTGCAGGCAGCAGGCCCTCACTGGCAGTTTATGCCGACAGCCTGGAGACAGTGAAGGGCGCCGTCGAGGGCGGATGCCAGCGGGTTTACTTCGAGCCGGTTTTAGGATGGGAGGAGAAAGATCGAGCTGCAAAGGCCGCGAAGCTGATAGATGAGGCATCGGCCATCTGCGGAAAAGTTTCCCTCATCTGGAAGTGGCCGAAGATCACACATGCTGATTTCTTCAAATTTTCCGGGCCGCTGCTGGCCAAGGAAAAGATCGAAGCAGTTATGGTAGAGAATATAGGCGCCGTGCAAGCCGCTATGGATGCCAGGCCCGATGTTCAT
>JAQTXY010000067.1 GCA_028688535.1 Methanothrix sp.
GTCCATCTGAGTAAAAGGCGAAAAGAGGATTTTCTGCCGGTCCGCCGGGATGCCGATGCCGCTGTCGCTTACTGCAAAGCGAAGCGTAACATTTCTATCGTACTCGCTTTGCAGGCTGACATGGATCACTACCTTGCCCTTCTCGGTAAACTTCACGGCATTGCTGCCCAGGTTGACTAATATCTGGCGCAGCCTTCCCGGATCGCCCCGCAGGAGCGACGGAACTTTTGGCTCCACCTGACAGACCAACTCGAGGCCCTTCTCACGAACATCGAGGGCCAGGAGATCGGTAGTATCTTTTAGCAGGGAACGAAGATCATAATCCAGCATCTCCAGCTCCAATTTGCGGGCTTCAATCTTAGAGAAGTCCAGGATATCATTGATGAGGGAAAGCAACATCTCGCCGCTGACACGGGCGATTTCCACATATTCACGCTGCTCTGCATTTAAATCCAGATCTTGCAGCAATCCGATCATACCGATGACACCGTTCAGTGGTGTGCGAATTTCGTGGCTCATGTTGGCCAAAAATTCGCTCTTGGCAGCATTGGCTTGTTCCGCCATCTCGGCCATATGCTGGGCATGATTGCTTGCAGTTTCCAGTTGCAGATTGGTGTTCTTCAGATCTTCCTCGAATTGCTTGTACCTGGTGATGTCGCGTATGGACTCGATGGCACCCACAATACCGCCGCTGTGATCATAAAGAGGCGAAGCGATGCCCCAGAGGAACACACCCTCCTTGCCGTTTAGCATTGGGATAAAGGTCTCTGCAATCAGTTGATCTCCCTTTCTCAAGACAAAATAATATTTATCTTCAATCTCTTTTCGGTCCAGAAATATTAAGTCAATCAGAATAGGTCTATGTTTGCCGTAAAATGGGACAGAATAATCATAATTGCCCTTGCCGATCATCTCGGCCTTGAGATGGCCCGTCATCTCCTCAATGGCTCGATTCCAGGCGATGACTTTTCCTTCACGGTCCACAGCGAATGTGGCATCCGGCAGAAAATCTATGATATCAGCCAGGCGCTGCTCCGACTCGCGCAGAGCTTCTTGCGCATGCCTGTATTTGGTAATATCATGAAAAATCCAGATCCTGCCATAATATTCACCCTCCCGATCGATTACCGGCGAAGAATACCGATCCAGCACCATGCCGTCCTTAAAGGCTATTTCATCCCGGCTGGTCTCTTCCCAATGAGCATACAGATGTGTAACTTTCGCAAGGAATTGTTCGTGATTATGGGTCTTGCCTACCACATACTGGAGAAGCGCCTCGTCGTTCTTTTCATTTCTAATCTCAGCAGGCACATTCCACATGCTCAAAAGCCGCTCATTGGTGAGTATTCGTTGCCCCTGGCTGTCTACAACCAGAATCCCATCTAATGAGGTTTCAACCGAAGCTTCAAGTATCGCGGTCTTGCGTCGCAGATCATCCTCAGCTCGCTTCCGGTCGGTGATATCGGATATGATACCCAGCAAACCTGTGAACTCCCCGTTCGAGTCAACCATCCGTCGGCCACTTATGTATCCCCAGAAATCACTTCCATCAGCCCGAAGATAATGCCGCTGTGTAAAGACTGTATCAGCCCGATTTTCCAACATCGCTTGCATCGTATCTGTTCCACCCTGACGCTCCTCTGGATGAATAAATGCAGGATATTCAGTGCCGATCATTGACTCCAGCGGGCAGGCAAACATCTCTGCCAGGCATTGGTTGGCTTGAGAGATTCGCCCATTGGGATCAACTATGATTATTCCCGCGCTGGAGGTCTCGAAGATTGTCCTCAGCCTCAGTTCACTCTGCCGAAGGTCTTCCTCAGACTTCTTGCGCTTGGTGATATCCTCAACAAATCCCAAGAATCTTTTTTCCGATAATTTTGTGGCAGTAACCGACCAAATTCTCCTCTCTCCCTTCTTGGTCAAAAAAGGTATTTCAATAAAACCATGGGCATCTGCCTGCACCATTTGAAAATGTTTCAAGCCGCCGTCTTGCACATCATCTGGCAGTATATCCCGAATACTCATTTGCAGCAGCTCAGACTCATCATATCCGGTAATGCTGCATGCCATTGGATTTACCTGAAGGTACTTTCCGTTCTCATCGGCAACGAAGACGCCATAAGGAGCACTGTTTACATAACTGCGGTAGCGCTCTTCGTTCTCTCGCAATGCCTCCTCAGTCCGCTTTCGTTCTGTAATATCCCGCAAGAAGGAGACCACCAGCCCACCTTTTATCGGTTGATAAATCGCGCTGATCTCTACCTCAAAGATGCTGCCATCCTTGCGACGGTGCCGGGTCTCAAAACGTTTCTCGCCCAGCATTACTCTTTGCATGTGAGCGCTTGTTTCCTCAGGAGTCTCAATTGCCTCCAAATCTGAGATTTTCATGGCAAGCAATTCCTGTTTGCGATAGCCGCTCATTAGGCAGTAGGCATCATTGACTTCCAGTAATTGTCCATGTGTATCCACCATCCAGAATCCATCCACCGTCGTCTGCAGGATCGTCCAATGCAATGTATCGCTCTCCTGCAGCAGAGTTTCAGCACGCTTGCGTTCTGAGATGTCTACATTTACCTCGGCAACCAACCACTCTCCTATATCATTCTGGAAGGGAATAGTGGTTACCTGAATCGGACGATAGTTCTCTCTTACCAGAAATTCCTCGGTGACTGTAAGGGATTTGGTCTGCAGCGCCTTTGCTACTCCGCAGTTAGTGCAAGGTCGGTCGCGCCCCATAAAATAATCGTAGCATTTATGCCCTGTCGGATCACCGTAGATCTTTTGCCACTCCGGGTCGATGTAGTGGATAATAAAATTTTCATCGATGATATCCAGCCCCGTCTTGGTGGCACCCAGGATGAACTCTATGCGGGTTTTGAGGGCTTGCATATCCCTTTCTGCCTGCTTGCGGTCAGTGATATCTGCGAATATGCAGGCGAACTGATTGACAGCAGTCCGAAAGGCCCTCACCTCAAAATATCTATTTAGCTCAGCAGAATACTCCTCGAAAAAGGCCGGCTCGCCGGCAAGCGCCACCCTGCCGTAAGTCTCAATCCAGTACTTCTCGGTGCCTGGCAGGACCTCCAGAACGCTGCGGCCTATAAGGTCATCCCTTTTCAGACCGGTTAGGCGCTCGAAGGCCGGATTGACATCAAGGAAGCGGTAGTCTATCGGTTTGCCCTGCTCATCACAAATGATCTCATGCAGCGCGAAACCATCCAACATCTCCTGGAAGAGTGTCCTATAGTCGTGCTCGGCCAGCTTGGCTTTTGTGATGTCGTTTGTTGTTCCAAAGATGGTGATCCGACCGTCCGGCTGAGAACATGCAAGAATCCTGGAGCGAACCCAAAGAGTGGCGCCATCGGCCTTTAGCAGACGGTATTCTGCCGCTTTATCCTCTGTTTCATCCATTCTGCGCGATTGCATTGCTTCCAAAAGCACTTGAACAGCCGGTAAATCATCAGGATGAATAAAAGATAAATATTTTTTGAAGCTGTCTCCAATAGTTCCGGCTGGTAGGTCCAACATCCTATCCGCAACTGGTGAGATATAGGAGCTGATGTGCTCACCATGGGCATTGACATCATAACGCCAGACAATCTCGGATATCATCGAGATTGCCTGCTCGTACTGGGTCTTGCTGGCAAGAGCCTCATGCAGGGCTTTCTGCAAATCTTTCTCAGCAGGAGTGCAGTAGGTGATGTCATTGTCCATGATTATCTCTACTGAATGGTTCTGATTGATACATCTGTTGGAAGAATTGCCTTAGATTTCACTTTCATCTTCTTGTCGGATCATTCCTGTATCTAGGAATTAACATAGCCTGGAGACATACCTCCCGTCATTCCTGGCAAGCTCTTTCCCAAATACTGATATTTGTAGTACCATTTCCTCTCAGACGGCCTGAACACACCTATGTCGTTGTTCCATCCATCTCGATCGAAATCGCCGGCGATTGGCAGATCCCCCGGCCAACCCCAGATAAAATCGTGATCAGTATTTCCATTGGCATTAAAATCAAAGAACCAGTGCTTCACAGAAGGCCGGAATACTCCGATATCATTATTATAATCGCCAAAACCTTCGAAATCAGCTGCATTGGGAATTGGCAAATCTCCCGACCAGCCCCAATGTGCTATTTCCTTATCCGTATTCCCGGTGGCATCAAAATCAAAATACCATTTGGTTTCAGATGGCCTGAATACGCCGACATCGTCATAATAGCCGTCGTTATCAAAGTCTCCAGCTATTGGCAGATCGTCTTGACGACCCCACGGTTTTATGACTTTATTGGTATCTCCGTTTGCGTCATAGTCAAAGTACCAGCCCCTATCCGATGGCCTGAATACGGCGATATCATTGGCAGAGCCATCGCTATCAAAGTCGCCTGCGATTGGCAGATCTCCTCGATTGCCCCAGGGTCCCATCTTCCGGTCGGTGGTTCCGTCTCTAAAATAGTCAAAATACCAATTGCGTTCTGATGGCCGGAACACGCCTACATCATCATTTACCATGTCTCCATTGAAGTCGCCTGCAATGGGTTGGTCGCCTCTAATTGCCCAGGGACCTACAACGTCGTCCGACTGGCCAATGCAGCCTCCTAGAAATAACACGACTGATAAAATAAAACCGGTAAAAACAATGCATCTCATCGTCCTTTCCTCGCTACGATACTATAGGTATTCATATCATATTAATATGATTGATTCGTCCCAACGGTACAACTCATTGTCACTTCCAGAGGACGGATGAAGGATCACATTTATATTTCCAAGCGCCATTGATTACTATCGAGTGGGTGAGGCGCAAAGATGAGATGGATACTTTTCCTGATGCTGTTAATTCTTGCTTGCATCGCTGCCAATATGGCTTTTGTAAACGCAGTTGATTTGACAGATGATCGATTAGCGCAGAACTTCACGGAGCATTCCTGGATATTCGTCAACGGCTACATGGAAGAGTCGAGAATACTGCAGACCGATACGGGATTTAAAGGCCAAAAGATGGCCCTCACCACAAGTGGAAGCGGTATGGCTACCAGGACCATAGACTCAGAGGTCTACCGGGACTCGAATAGGGAAGAAGCTTCACTAACCATCTCCGCTAACTATGATTATGCCCCCTACGTTCCGCCCCTCACGCAAAGCGATCTTAGAAATGCTCTGTGCGCCAAGAATTACGAGGTGGGTTCAGTCTATTCTGAGACCTACAACATCGACAAAGATCTCATAAAGGATACGAAGATCTACCAGAACGACAGCTTCTCAGTCTATGAGATCAGTTCTGAGATCCAGGGAACCGCCAGGATCGGACAGCGGGTGCAGAAGAATGCTAAGACCGTGCCGTCCTTTATGATGGCCGGAACATACATGGGCTACGCGCAGATAAGATCGGAGACCATTGTGGGAAATACCTCCGTCTTAACTTTGCCCTGTCCGTGAATAGCGCCTTATACTTTTAGATCATGGCAGCACGGTGAGCCGCTGCTGCCGAATCTCTCATCTTCTGCAGTTCCTGGGAATAATGCAGATGGCTAGGGCAGCGGCAATCAGTGCAGCCGAAACGGGGCACGGCTATGAGCTGTTTTCCCAAGGCATTCGCGATACTACACTCCAGATCCTGGGTGGTTTTGGTGATGAACACCTCCACCAAGCTGGTGTAAGGTAAGAGGTAGTCGATGTGCCAGCGTTGAGTCTTTTTTATGCCATCCATTACCAGGATGTGGCGGTCCACACGCTTAAGGCCGCCAGGACCCCTTGCCGAGCCGGTGTAAGAATAAAAACCGCTGGCAAAATCAATGACACCCAGTGATCCTACCTCTATCTGCTCAGCCTGCGATAACGAGAGTATTAGTGTATAAATTCCCGGTTCATTTCTCTGCTGCTGCATGCCTGTTTCTCATGATGGCGGATATTTTAGCTTGGTGCTTTATAGAGGAATCATGGAGGAAATATACGAGGGGCATATTAAAGCAAGTCTTTTCTAGGATGAAGTAGCAAATGGCATTTGGTGAAAATTAAATGAAGTTATTATTAGCAGCAACCATGATGCTGATGCTATCGGCCATAGCTATAGCTGTACCGGATAGCCAGCAGCTCGGCCCTTACACGGTATCGTTTGATCTAAATGCCAATTATCAGGTACAGATTGCCCAGCCCATTGAAAATGAAAAGGTCAGTGCTTATAGGATGGGTTTGATCGTCGACAATTCAACCCTTGCGATAATTGACATAGCAGAGTACGCTGAGTTGGAAGATGCTACATTGAAAGCCCACAAGAACCTATTGGGATTGAGCATGCTGCGAGAGGGCCTCAATGCCACTAATGTCGAAGATCTGACAATTGATGGCAAAGAAGGTTTCATGGTCACGAGTGAGCCTTTCGAGGCAGTGGCTGAAGCTCCCAGCCAAGTCTACCGAGCCATGTACTGGTTAGACAGCCAGGACTGCGAATGCGGACCGGTATCTGTAGGCAAGACCAGCGTTGTAATCACCTCAACCTATCCCCTGGATGTCACACAGGGCCTGCTTTCCAGCCTGCAAATAGTGAAGGGCGAGGTCGCAACCGCGGCTGCCCCATCGGCTCAGGGCGGCCAAATTCTGCCCCCGGCTTAAGCAATTGAATTGTCTGAGAAAACAAGAATGGGAATGTGACCTGAAAATGGCATTTTCCCGTCGTTTTTTCTCTTTTCGGAAATCTGACCGATCCCATCAGAACTTGCTCCTCTAATTAAAGATTTATATTATTGCGCGTCTTAGATATCTGCATCTTTTCAGGTTGCAGCGCTGAAAATGTGTTGAGGTGGATTTGAATGATAAGACCTTGCAAGTTGTTTACGATTTCTATACTTTTCATCCTGGCCGCATTCATTGTGACCCTACCGGGTCTTGGCCAGTGCTACGGTCTTCCCTCTCCGGGTGAAGGGGAAGAGCGCATCTTTGCTCAGAGCGCATGTGCCGCAGTGAGCAATGACCCGCCCAATCCGACTGTCTTTACCATTGACGAGCCAAGGACCATCACCAAGATAGGAACCTATCACTGGAACGATGCCTCCGGCGAATCGCCGGGAGATATTTGGCTAAGAGACGAGCAGGGCAATACCTATGGTCCCTGGCAGGCTGAAGGAGAACCTGGTCAGGGTGGCGTTCCCAATGCTTATTGGATTGTCGATCTCTCTTTTGGATTGAATCTGCCCGCTGGAACTTATACTATTATCGACTCAAGTCCATCGACCTGGTCCTATACCTATGAGAGCAATGATTGCGGACTTGCCTCTGTTATCGGTCTTAAGGGCGAGAGCAACAGCGGAAAGTCAGCCCCCTGTGCCGGAGACGGCGTGGACTATTCGCCCCGCAGTCCGACTGACCTTTATGATGCCGGACCGGGACTGGTTGCGGGCTCGTACAATATCTGGTACGGCAAGAGGACCGGCACTCAGATAGGAACGCCTGACAAATGGAACAAACTTGGGCCGGAGGAGCTGGCCGGCGGCACATTCTATGTATTTGATGTGACGGCTGCGGGCCTGGCCGAGGCTACACCTCAGATGATCAACCCCATGCTCACCGATCCCGCACCCGGCGAGTCTTTGGTATGGCTGAAGCTAAGCTCAGAGGACGCCTTCGTAGTCTGCTTTGAGGGACCGCTGGATGGAAGCTTGCAGCTGGCCGGTACCTGGAATATGTCTGGACATCAAGAAGGCTTCAATGATTGGAAGGCAGACCTGAATTTAAGGAAAGACGGCACCCTGGAATGGACTGAGACGGAGGGAGCCAATGTGGGAGCCAACCGAGAGGGAACCTGGCAATTCGACGGAACCGTCCTTACTCTGGAATGGGTATCGCCGGGCGGGGGACAGACCTCCTGGCAATCGCGATCGGTGGCGAAAAATTCGATATCTTCAGGCACCTACACCGTTGAGAGGGCTCCGGGCGGGACCTGGTCTGCCATGAGGTAAAAGAATGAATAAAGTCTTGATATCTATAATCTTCATCATCTCTTTGATGGGGTGCACAGTTGCCCTAGATGGAAGCGGCGTGGAGCTGCGGCCAGGAGAAGCAGTGGCAGAGATGCTATTTGAGAGTGGCATCGGCCAGCCATGGGTCGGTGGTAATCCACCATCA
>JAQTXY010000068.1 GCA_028688535.1 Methanothrix sp.
TATAGATTTGTCTGGATGATATTACCGTGAATGTCAGTAGTACCCGCTAAATGGCAAAGAATTTTCCGGGATGACGCACGGCTGCGCATCGTGGGGATGGCCGGCTGCCCAAGCTGCGGCGTTATTACTACGAGCAGCGGCTATATGGGCGGGCTGCCGGGTGCAGCCGAGCACACGCGCGTGGCCGGGCGAGGTGTGTTCATGGAGGAGCTGCTGGCCGAGCTGGAGGGGCGGGGTGTTGCGGCCAGGGTGGAAGAGGTCGGCAAGAAAGAAGGCACTGGCGGCGATTCATGAGCGGGGCAGAGCGGGCGGGCGAATACTACAAGTGCATGAGATTGGCTGCCTCTTTTGAAGAGATTGCCAAGCGAGGTCGAAGGCGCTGAATTCATGGTCCGGTCACGAAGGTGTTCGTGGATTCGAATACGATCCTCTGCACCTAATAATTCCGAGTGCGGTTTTTTTATGAATGCAAAATATTACAATCCTATTCGGTGCAAAAGCCAAAACCCATACGATCCGCGATAATTATTTAAGATCTCTGCATTATTTTGCAATTGACAGGCCGCTAATATATGGATTAATCGATTAATCTAATTTTAGTCTGAGTTCGGCCAAGATCCCATCATATGTTTGCTCTTTTAATTTTAATCGTTCATCATAGAATATATTGCATGGACGAAGCACGGAAAATGGATTAGTCAATGGATCTGACGAAATTTCTAACAAAAAATATGGGTCGATTGACTCTTTTTTTGTATCCTGACTTATAATGCAACAATTTGTTTCGAGATCAAAGATTCTCAGACCTTTGTTATCAGAAAGTATATGGTAATATTTATTTGAATTATTTTTTCTTAATCTAGTTAGTTCTTTAAATAATATATCTAAGCGCCGTGATGATGCATTCCAGTAAAAAATGTTGATCTTGAGTAGTGTTTCGATAGATCGGTCTATATTCCAAATGGAATCCATTTTTTTGCTAATCGAGCTTATGTCGCTAGATAGATCCTGTTTTTCATCATGAGAAAGATCACTCGTATCCATCTCAAAATAGATTTTCTTGATATCCCAATCTAAACGATCCACCATTTCATTTTTTAAGTAATTGGTACCGCTATATAGAATTTCCGGAAAATGTGAGTAAACAATATATGCTCGTTTAATCATTTTATAATAATCGGCATCTTCAAATATGTATATGTCGTCATGTAGCCTTTCAAACGGCTTGGCAAAAAGAAGATGGACGGGGTCATTTACAGGATAGGACGTCAAAGGGCTAAGGTATATATCTAGATCTACGTATTTCTTCATGCTTTTATCGATATAATCTCCAATTAAATGCCTATAAAATCTTATATATGTACTATTTAGATTTTTTCTATAAAAATTAATTGAATCTAGCAAGTTTAGGTTTGATAAGGGCTCAAATAGATCGTATTTGGGCATAGGTGGATATACAAAAACCTTCGGATCATCGCGAATATTAGGGAGGACTGTTTGATAATAACTTGATTCTAAATCTCTTCGTATAAACTCTTTATATTTTATATATTCTTCTGCCAAGGCTTGTTGCCCCAATAATGCGCTAGATGCTTTTCTTCTAAACTCGGTGCGTTCCAAATGAGCTTTAATTACACGATATATCTCCAGAAAGCCGAATTTTTTTATTAAAATATTCACATAATTAGATTTTAGGAACCCCTCGATTTCATCATTTAGATTTAGATAAATATAAAATATTTTTTTGAATGTATCAAGATCAATAAAGATGCTATATTCTTTTAGTCTATCTCCACCTTTGGGCCTACCTCTAAGTCCTTTCGCTTCAAGTGTCCTCAAACGCTCAAGTCCCGATAAAGTAGCCCTGATATGTGACTCGCTAGTGTCTAATAAAATTTTTCTGATATCTTTATAGGTGAAATGCTTTTCAGGCTCTCTCAAGAAAACTCCAAGCAATTTGCGAGTATTAATAGAATTTAATTTAAATTTTTCTTTATTATTTAGTGAAACTATTTGCCTCATTCCAGTTAATCCATATAATTCTTTGACCTACATAAGGATTGCTGCGATGCGGAGAGAGATCCGATCGCAGATGCCCTGAGACGCCATTGATTTGCGTCCTATTTGGATCTACTAGGAGATAGAAAATGAGAGATACATGCATTAAAAATGAAAAAAGGTCGATCGAGACTAGAAGCGATATGGACGAATTTGTTAGCGTGGCTACTTCAAGAAGCTCTTCCGAAAACAGAAGACAAATCCTGATATGCCCGATATGCAGCCGATATGAACTGTATGATCTATCAGATAAAACACTATTGGAAAAAATATATATCTGTCCCTCCTGCGAAGTTCCTTTCTGCATTTTCGATGAAAACGGAAAGCTCACTAGTGTAGGAATCTCATTTGCAGGTTCAAACGAGCAATCAGATTATTAATATCGTAAGGAGTATAGGACTACATTAGGCAAAGCCATGCTGCTTTGAATGAACAAGTTCATTGCCTAATGTTTCCTCACCCGCGCATGTCCAGCTGCCCCCGCCGCACACGAGCGCACGCAGGCGGGCCCCGTGCCCAAGCAGCGTCGCCTGGAGCGAGGGCCGGCCCGGAGGGCAGCCCGCCATCGCCAAGGCAGCCCACGAGCGGGCCAGCGGCGATCAAGTGATTGTCACGTGACTTTGGGATAGGCAATAGGTCAAATGTCCCCCCATTGTATCCCGACAAAAAGTGATGTTACCGATCAAATATCTCTATCAATATACTTCTAACTTCTTTTCTGAGGTCGGAATCGATCTCTCCGAACTCGCCTTCAATCAGTGATTTATCTATTGTTGCCAGTTTGTTTAACTGTATCACGGAATCCCTTCTCAGTCCCGAGTGCCTGAAGCCGGGCATTTCTTTGGTCAGGAGAACATGGACATTGCAAAGCTCAGATGGTATTTTTGAAGAGATAAATGCCACAATGACATCCTCATGCCCTTCATAAATCACAAGGGCAGGCCTCACTTTAGCACCCTTCAGATCGGTAAATGGAAACGGAATAGCAACGATCTTGCCTTTCATTTGTATCTGACTTTCAGGTCATCGAGTGTGTAGATATCGGGCTCGTCTTCTAAGAACTTACGCAAAGAGATCTCTTCCAACTTCATTATAGCTGCCATCTCTTCTTCTTTCGTCAGGTCATCCTCGTTGATCAGATCAGCGTTGATCTTAGGCAGAGATGGCTTTTGGCTTGCTGCATCAGATGATTTGACAAGTTTATCGATCTCTTCGACACCACTTTCTCTCAGTGCCTTGGCTCTTGCTCTCGGTATCTTCTTAGTTCTAGCAGCCATTACGGTCATCTTCTCTTGCATGCACTAAATACCTTTTGGAATGAATTGGATTAGCTGTGTGCGTCCTCTGCGAGCTTCGTGATCTTTGAGTTTGGATCGTTCGTCGTCACTCTGGCAGATCGGGGCTAATAATAACCGTAGACCGAGTGTTGTATGCAGACCGGGCCAGCAGAATTATTGATCATCCGGCCTCCTGCGCCCGCACACGAGCGCATGCAGGCGAGCCCCGTGCCCGAGGAGCTACGCCAGGGCCCCGGCAGCCCACATGCAGACAGCAGTTAGAGAAGGATATCTAATCCGCATGAATCAATAGTTGCCTCACCACCGTGGATGAAAAACGCCGACTGCCAGACAGAGCCGGGGGTTTTTTCATCCCGATCAATCTGGTTGCTGGTAACGCATTTTGCCAACAGAGCGGACGAACTAGAGTTTGCCTTTGAGCAACTGGTAAACGAAATAGACCACAATTGCGAACATAGCCAGTCCGCCCAGGAACCACATGGTTTTCCAGAGGAAAGCAACGATTACGACTGAAAGGACCAACAAAAGCAGGTTCTTAATAGTTCTCTCGATAGCCATGTCTTAAATAGGGCTATCCTGCAATAAAACCGTTTCGAGCGGAAGAATCGCCATCCCAAATGAAGAATCTTTACACTTGCCAGAAACGATAACTATAACCTGATTACACTCTGATAAAATGAGGTGATAATCTACGGAGAAAATCGATTTTGATATCCTGAAAGCAATAGCCGACCTCAAGGTCCCCTACCCAAAAGCAGACAGGATTAATTCTTTGGTAAAGATTGATCCTGAAGAACTTGGGGCACGCCTGGGTGTATTGGAAATGCAAGGATATGTTAAGAACCAAAGCGAAACGGAAACGGATGGTTCTAGTCTCCCCAACGGTATATGTGCGAGCGGGCTAACTAATCTGGGGAGGCGGGCTTTAGCGGGACCGAGATGGTAATTCGGTCATATGAAATCAGCTTGATGTGCCCCAGTTTCGCCGCTTCGGTCGCGTCCTGATCGAACATTGCGTGGACCTCTTGCAGATGCCAGCTCGCCAGGGGGCGAGGCTGCAGATAGTAGGAGTGGCAGCCAGCCCCAGCTTCAGTGTGAAGAAGACGAGCAGTGGCCGCGCGGACAGGGTATGACTTTTCAGGCAGGAGAGGTCGGCAGGAGAGAACGCACTGCCCTAGAATACTGATAGGGGCACTTGCCTTAGGCTCGCTTGAAAGGATGGAAACCTTAATAATTTATTATGGAAATATGCAGATGGGTGAAGGAGACCATGACATTAAGGAACACAGCATTAGCCCTGTTTCTAGCACTATGCCTATTTGTCAGCATTGCGCTGGGGCAAACCACATGCTTTGGTGTTCTTAAGGTGAATGTGGGTTTTGATCCATCTATATCCGGGTCGATAAAACCTCTCATTCTCAATGGGTTCGATATTTATGTGAATGGCATCAAAATGGGATCGACCGACTCAAACGGACTGCTCAGCATTCCAGCAAGTGCCCTCCCAAACACGAATTATTTGAATATTTCTGCAATTAAGAAAAATATAAAACCCTACTTCCGCTATTGCGGTTCAGGTGGATTGAATGTACGCTGCCTAAAACCATCAAGGCTACCGTATAATGTCACAATATTGGTAAAGAGATGTCTATAGCGAATTATCTCTATTTGGGATTTATCGGGGCGGCGTTTTCATCCCAAACGCTTCAAAAGATGCAAAAAAGAGAAGATGGATTGCAGTCTGCGCCTAATGCATTTAGCAAAGACTGATTCCATCTCAAATCCGCCGTTTCAATCCATGCTTGACCCTAGATTGCCTGGTAGACACTGATCTTCAGCTCTCCGTGGTTGTCGCTATAGCCTCCGCCATCGAAGACGCGGGCTTTGAGCATCTTTCCTTCTCCAAAGACTGCAGCCTCATAGACATGAGAGGGATTGTATTCAGTCTGTTTACCAGTATTTCTCTCTATGAGATCACTCAAGTGAACCGAAGGATCGGTCAATTCCATCTGACCCCATATTTGTGGTACGTCTCCAATTCGCCATTTTGCATAAACGAAACAGGAGTCAACTCCATCCGGTTCGGGCGGGTTGTCCCAGAGGCTGCATGTCCCTTCTCCCACAATGATGTAAGGCCGGCCTTGATCCAGGAAGAGGATATCCTGGGGATCGGTCCAATCGGCTGGAATTGATACCGGACCGATGAGGAGCGCTCCTTTCTGATAACTGGTTCCATTAGCAGCAAGTTTACCTGTGGAAGGTGTTGCAGCAGACGTGCCCTGTTCCGTCCCTGCCTGTTCAGTCCTTGGACCACTCTCCAATTGCTGCATGTGACCGCAATCACCATTGAGGCAGGAATAGACGGCTTGCCAGCGATCCAGCTGATCATTGTAGTAGTCTATTTGCTCCTTATTGCCGCTCTGATCGGCATCCAATAGGTTGCGCGTCGTTGACACCATATTGTTGTATGCCCAATTTCTCAGAGCACCCATCGTGAGGTTCGGGGAACTCATGAGAAGGGAAGAGAGCGTAGATGGCGGTTCAGGCAGTTGATAAGAGGCTGCCCCAATGAAATTCAAAATGTACTCCTCATAATCAGATTGAGACAAATCATTTCCTTCCACCAATAAAATTGATGGAAAGGCGACAACCATGGCGATCATGATAATATCGACAGCCATTCTATAGGATTTCATATTTTTACCTCTGTATGCGGTCTCTAGCCTATTGGCTTTCAGCATCTGAAATTCAATAGTGAACGCTAATATAATATTATTAAAGGTTACTGATTAATGATTATAAAAACTTTCACATAAATTTGGATAATGTATGGTTAATGAAAATGATCCACTTAAATTATGAATCTTCGTGCTGTACTTACGATGAATCAGTTCTCTTCGCAGAGCTGCTGGCGGGCGGGCGTGTGGGACGCTCGCTGATTTCCGGCGTTTTGGGACTCCGCTCCTGGTAGCCGTTTGAGTTGTCTCTTGTCACTCTTTTTGGTGGATTGCCGCGCGCGGTGAAACGCGCGGGTAGGGCTGGGCTGCCCTCAACGCCGGGCAGGCTTGGATACTTGGCGGTTTGCAGTTGATTGGCGCGTGAAACTTGATAAGCCAGTGGCCTGGACCGCTATTTTGAGATCTCTCTACCCTCGACGATCGCAATCTCCTCTTCCATGAGCCCATACAGCCTGTAGACCACCAGATCGATCAGCTCGTCCGTCTGCCTGATCTTCTCCCGCAGCGGTCCCAGCTTGCTCATCGACCCCTCGAACTCGGCCTTGAGGGCTTCGCCCGGTTCCCGTCTGGTTGGATCGATGGCAAGCTTCTTCTTGTTCTTCTTGAGTACTGCCAGGAAGCTTTCGTAATCGTGCTCATAGTAGCTTTGCAGCTTTGTTTTCGGGGTGAGGTCCTCCACCTTTGCGCCTACGTAGCCCTCCAGCCAGCCCAGGAAGCCTTTGATCTCCTGCTGTTTCTGCTTGTTCATCTCCAGCATTCTTTCCGCCAGGAAGGCCAGGAGGTCATGCACCACATCCGAACGCTCCTGGCTTGCGATGAAGTTGCCTTCTCCGTCTTTGGGCAGACAGGCTTCCGCCCGAACGAGGATATCGGCGTGCTTGCCTTCGGCGTAGAGTTGCTCCAGCTCTGCCCCTAGGCGGGCGCGCTCGGGCGCGGGGGTGGTGAAGGAGATGCGGCGAATGGGAAAATCACGTACTTGTTTTGGATAGGTATGAGAATACGATCCTTGCAGAGTGCCTGTAGCGAAGATTTCTCGGAAATACCAGGCAATTAAGGAGCTTGCGACTATTGCTAATGTGTAAAGCAAGTCAGGAATATGATCCTCAATCCGTGGATAGCCTTCAAAATCGGTTTGAGCTCCAGTTCGTTCGATGTTTTTATAAAGCGTTACACAAGTAACCAGATGATCGCAATATAGACCCTTATCGTCGTATGAAACAACAAGTTTTTCGTTCTTAGCAGTCACATCACGAACAACAACCTTTGGATGATCAAAAAGCTCTGGAACACGCGGACCATACATTTCCTCCCGCCTGTAATCAAGAAATCTGCCATCAAGTTGTATCTCGTATCTTTGAAGAGTTTTTCCATCGAAAAATTGTTTTGCATTTCCAATTGGTGTCTTGGTGATCGCATCTGCCTTTCGGAAAGATTTGCCATCTTTGCTGTGGACAGTTGCGCCTACCATTACGTAGCAATATTGTCCAAGTCGAATCGATAATGCATCAATGCGGTTTAAGATATCTGACGTTTCCATTCTTGCGACTTTAGGTCGAAACTGGTTGGTCGGTCCAATAAGCCATTCTGCCAATGATACTTTGTAGAGGACCTGAGATGCACTGGCGATTGTGGGTGGTTTTTCGTATATCACTTCCCAATTGGGCAATGGTTTTCCTTTTGAATAACGTAAATTGCGCAATGCCTAGACACATCATCAAAAACATTTTCGCCTTCAAAATGCGTCCATCGAATAAGTGTTGTATCATGGACCAAGGCGATCCTCAATTGGGATGCATATTTTTCGCGAGCAACTGCATCTGGAAGGATAAATGGGTTCCTCGCTGTTTCATGTGGGTAAATTGAATTTGAGTTTTCCAGTCCTAAGATAAATAGTAGTAATGAAATTTTTTGTTGATCTAAATCCTCTTGCACTATCCTTTGCAGCTTGAATTATGCTATTTG